>NZ_SFBV01000311.1:0-3254 GCF_007095585.1 Microcystis sp. M_OC_Ca_00000000_C217Col | reverse complement strand
ACAAATATGATTTTGTTTACCTTGTTTATTGATGCCATTTTTACGGATATGGGTAGATTTACATTCAGGGCATTGCATTTTGATTTCCTCCATTCATATCTCTATTATGCAACGCCCAATTTAAATGCGCGGGCAGCTTAATTTCTGGCCAACTAGCTACCACCGAAGCCAATTTATCCAAATCCCGACGATCTTCGATAAAGGGAAAAACACCTAAAACTGGACAATTAGTCAAGGATTGAATTAAATCGATCGGTGTTAACTGCTCTATTTCCGTCTCCGTGCGCGGTTCGAGACAATTAAGGATAATTCCGCCCAAATTGACCTTTTTCTGCTCTGCTAGGGCAATATTAGCCACCGTTTGGGAAATCGACCCCAATTTCACCGGCACCACCAAAAGGGTTTTTAACCGCCATTGAGCCGCTAAATCCGCCACAGTTAGCTCGTGGGTGACAGGACAACCTAAACCCCCCAAACCCTCAATTAAAACCAAATCTTGGCTTTTTTGTAGGTTCAGCAGAGCTTGCCACACCGTCCCCAAAGGAATATCTCGACCTTCCAAATCAGCAGCCACAGGAGGCGCTAAGGGTGCTTGATATTGCAGCGGTGTGATCATTTCTAATTGACCCTGAAATAAACCCTCATACCATTCTCGATCGCCTTGACCCGTTTGCATTAATTTCATCAGCCCCAGGGCCTTCGATGGATAGTATTTTTGCCAATAAGCCACTAAAGCAGTGGTGACAACGGTTTTACCCGCATCGGTATCCGTAGCCGTAATCAAAAGACTATTCATAAAACTCCTGGGCCAAGTCAAGATCAGGTAAAATCACCAATATTTATCATCTTATCCCCACTTCCCCACTTCCCCACTTCCCCACTTCCCCACTTCCCCACTTCCCCACTTCCCCACTTCCCCACTTCCCCATCACCCCACACCCCACACCCCACACCCCACTTCCCCACTTCCCCACTTCCCCACACCCCACACCCCACACCCCATCACCCCACTTCCCCAGATATTGCATGGGTAAGATGCAAAAAGAAAAAAAACTGCGGCCAAAAAGGTGAGATGGAATACACTAAAAGTATAAGGTTATCAATTTTGCTATTTTTCAAGTTGCATACTAGGCAACAGAATTGCAATTATCCCTCTAGTTAGAAATTGGACGGTTTGCCCTGTGGTTTCATCACTTCCCAAGCCCAATGACTCTTTAACAACGGTTCCCCAGCGTTGTTCTGGTGCTTATGCCTTGATGGACAGTCT
Source organism: Microcystis sp. M_OC_Ca_00000000_C217Col (assembly GCF_007095585.1). Classification (NCBI taxonomy): domain Bacteria; kingdom Bacillati; phylum Cyanobacteriota; class Cyanophyceae; order Chroococcales; family Microcystaceae; genus Microcystis; species Microcystis sp. M_OC_Ca_00000000_C217Col. Next base: position 1,987 of record NZ_SFBV01000311.1, on the reverse strand, counting down.
CAAACGTCATGGCGTTAAGCACATCTTCGGTTATCCCGGAGGTGCGATCCTGCCCATCTATGACGAACTCTACCGCTTTGAAGAACGGGGAGAATTACAACATATCTTAGTGCGCCACGAACAAGCGGCCGCCCATGCCGCCGATGCCTACGCTAGGGCCACCGGCAAAGTGGGAGTCTGTTTCGGTACTTCCGGCCCCGGGGCGACTAATTTGGTGACAGGCATCGCTAACGCACACATGGACTCCATCCCGATGGTGATTATCACCGGTCAGGTGAGTCGGGCGGCCATCGGTTCCGATGCTTTCCAAGAAACCGATATTTATGGCATTACTCTCCCGATTGTTAAACATTCCTATGTGGCTAGAAATGCCCGCGAAGTAGCGAGAATCATCGCTGAGGCCTTCCATATCGCCAGTACAGGACGACCGGGACCGGTTTTAGTCGATATTCCCAAAGATGTCGGTTTAGAACTATGTGATTATATCCCCGTCGAACCGGGAGATGTGAAACTAACTGGCTATCGTCCCACGGTTAAGGGCAATCGCCGTCAAATCGAGGCCGCTTTGCACCTCTTGGAAACCGCCGAAAAACCCTTACTTTACGTTGGCGGAGGTGCGATCGCAGCTAATGCCCACGCCCAAATTGCCGAGTTTGCCGAACGTTTTCAGTTACCCGTCACCACCACGTTAATGGGGATCGGTGCTTTTGATGAACATCATCCCCTCTCGGTGGGAATGTTAGGAATGCACGGCACTGCCTACGCTAATTTTGCCGTGACCGAGTGTGATTTATTAATTGCAGTCGGCGCTCGTTTTGATGACCGAGTAACGGGGAAATTGGACGAATTCGCCTCAAAAGCTAAGGTAATCCATGTGGATATCGACCCGGCGGAAGTGGGCAAAAATCGCGCCCCTGACGTGCCGATTGTCGGGGATGTGCGGGTAGTTTTAGAACAAATACTCCACAAAGCCAGAGAATTTGATTATCCCACCAATCCCGATCGCAGCCAAGCTTGGTTAGCCAAGATCGAGCGCTGGCGGCAAGATTATCCCCTACAAGTACCCCGACCGGAAGGCAGACTTTCCCCCCAAGAAGTAATCGTTGAGGTGGGTCGTCAAGCACCCCACGCCTACTATACCACCGATGTGGGCCAGCATCAGATGTGGGCGGCCCAATTCCTCAAAAATGGTCCCCGACGTTGGATTTCTAGCGCGGGATTGGGGACAATGGGTTTCGGTTTACCGGCTGCGATGGGGGTAAAGGTGGCCATTCCCGATGAGGAGGTCATTTGTATTAGTGGTGATTCCAGTTTCCAAATGAATCTACAGGAATTAGCCACCCTAACCCAATTTAATATTCATGCCAAGACGATTATTATTAATAATGGTTGGCAGGGTATGGTACGTCAATGGCAAGAAGCTTTCTATGGGGAACGTTATTCTAATTCCAATATGGAAGTGGGAATGCCGGATGTGGAACTGTTAGCCCAAGCTTACGGCATTAAAGGGATTACTATTCGCCATCGAGATGAATTAGCCGCAAAAATTGCTGAAATGTTGGCTCATGATGGTCCAGTTTTGGTCAATGCGATCGTTGCTAGAGACGAAAATTGTTATCCCATGGTCGCCCCCGGTCAAAGTAATGCGCGTATGATTGGTTTACCGAAAATTGTCACCAAGGGTTGTGAAATGCTCGATTGTCCCAGTTGTGGTGCGGTTAACAGTTGGAATAATAAATTCTGTCCTGAATGTGGGGCGAAATTGTAACCAAAAATTGTTAGTTAATTAACCAGCCTCCGTTAAGTATAACGGAGGTTTTTGGCTTTTTCTCTACTGTGTGAATATCATAAGTAGGTAGGGCTTGCTGTTCAAGGGGTGACAAGGCGACTAAAAGGCTTGCTGGATAAGGCGCATAGCCGTTAGACCCCTAGAAAAATCGGGGTGTTTTCCTGGCTTGAGGCGGATCAAAGAAAAGGCGAGTTCCGA
>NZ_SFBV01000310.1:0-27325 GCF_007095585.1 Microcystis sp. M_OC_Ca_00000000_C217Col | reverse complement strand
ACGCCCTTTTTCAGAATATAGGCACCCAAGCTACAAAGCGGTATTTTTTACCTAGGTTGGGACGGGTTGCCTACTTCTCAAGATACAAGGTTGGGTTGACCCAAGGAAACCCAACGCCTGCATGGGTTACGCTACCGCTAACCCATCCTACAAATAATTGTGCCTCCCTACTTAAATTTAACAAACTTAACATCTGAGTCAGCAGCGAGAGTGTAAGTCGGGATTAGCAATTCTCGCTGGCACTAGCGATCGCTGTTGTCCCGAGAGCAGCGGGAGTAATTGCCCGAATTTTTAGCCCACAGAGACGAGGTATTTTTTGAGCATTCATTGCGAAATTTGTCAAATTATTTAAGAAATGTGAAGGAGCGCAAAGGAAAATTAAAAGAAGGGAAGATATAGATGTTGGGGAGAATACTAAGTGCTAATCTAGGGTTATCCCATCTATTCCGAGGTTAACCGTCCCACGGGAGAAACAATCACCGGATTCCCCTGCTGGCGGCGAAAATCGGTTTCTTTAAATAAAAGTTAACAGAACTTCGCACTTCTGTTAAGAAAAGGTTTACAGAAACTTGTTAGAATAGAGGTAGATAAATCCAGTTGCAAATAGGCGCTCGACCCGATGAATTTTCCGCGCGATCCGACAAAAAAAAGAGAACGAGAACACCGACAATATCTAGACTGTGACCTCTAATTGACTTTCACTCAACAGCGCAATCGAGCAGTTTTTTGAGGATTAAATTCCTAGCATCAACACCCCTTAAAAATAGTTGATGTGGGCAGTCCATAGCAAAATTTTTAGATGGAGTAGTGAGTATGAAGCTATTGATTCAGGGCAATAATATCGCTGTCACCGAACCTATTCATGATTATGTGGAACAAAAGCTGGAGAAAGCGGTGAAACATTTTAACGGCATAACCACAAAAGTCGATGTTCACCTCTCCGTGGAAAAGAATGCGCGCATTCCCGATCGCCACAAGGCAGAAGTAACGGTTTATGCTAATGGAACAGTGATTCGCGCTCAAGAAGGAAGCGAAAATTTGTACGCAAGTATTGATTTAGTTTCTGATAAAATCGCTCGTCAACTCCGCAAGTATAAAGAAAGACTGGTGGATCATCGCACCAACGCCACCGTTAAAACTAGCGAGGTGGTGCAAGAGAAACCCTTAGATGATAACCTAATTGGCGATCGCACTCCCGAATTACCTGCGGAAGTAGTGCGGATGAAATACTTTGCCATGCCACCGATGACTATTGAGGAAGCACTAACACAATTGCAATTAGTCGATCACGATTTCTATATGTTCTGCAACAAAGACACGAACGAAATCAATGTTATCTATCAACGCAATCACGGCGGTTTTGGTGTTATTCAACCCCGTCCCGTCAACCTAAATGGCAAAGAATCCAATTAACAGTTAGCGACTACAAATAAAACAAAAGACTGGAGAAATTCTCCAGTCTTTTTCTCATCTAACCAAGATTAACTTTAACCACTTTATTTTTTTCTGCCACCGCTTTCGGGAGGGTGAGATAAAGAACACCGTCTTGATAGTTAGCGGTAACTTGGCTATTTTGCACCTCCACTGGTAGGGTAATCAAGCGACTAAATTTACCATAATAAAACTCGCTGTTTTCTACCTCGGCAGGGCATTCACGTTGCCCGTTAATAGCCACCATTTGCTTGCTAACCTCCACATCGATATCTTTAATATCCATGCCGGGTAATTCGATTTTTAATTCCACGGAATCCTCGTTAACAGAGATTTCCACCGGGGGACGAGACACCAAGGAAGTTGTCGGTAATACTTCTTGAAAAAGTTGATCGATTTGACGTTGGACAGAATTAATTTCGAGGAAGGGAGAATAAAGAGTGAAAGCCATAGTAATAATTTCCTTGAGAGGTTTTCTCTGACTGCGATTACCTCTATCTTAAGCAACTAACTTGACTTCCACAAGGCGGTTTTCAGGAAATAAAAAGTAGCAATAACCGATACAGTTTCAGTTGTCAGTTATCAGTTATCAGTGGGAAGTTGTAGGGTGTGGGGTGTGGGGTGTGGGGTGTGGGGTGTGGGGTGTGGGGAGAATAAATAAAAATAATCTCCTGTCTCCTGTCTCCTATCTCCTGACGACCGCCTTCGTTATAACCATTGTTGTAATTCTGGCCAACCCAAACCCTGACGCACGATATCCGGTTGATCGCCGGTAAAATCAACAATTGTTGACACTTCCGAACCGGGAGCCGAACCATCTTCGATAATTAAATCAACGATATGATCGAGGGCATCGAATAGCCTAGCGGTTTCTAATCCCTTGGTGGGAAAATCCCCCTCCTGATCGGGAAGATGAGCAGAACTAGAGATAATGGGATTTTCTAGGGTTTCGAGAATAGTGCGACAAATAACGTGATCGGGAACCCGGATACCAGTGGTTTTCCGCTTCGGATTCATCACCACTTTCGGCACTAATTTAGTCGCCGGTAAGAGAAAAGTGTAGGGACCGGGTATAACTCGTCGCATAATTTTATAAGCATAATCGCTGACCACTGCGTACTCGGAAATATTCGACAAAGAAGAACAGAGAAACGTCAAGGGTTTATCATTAGATAGTTGCTTGATTTGGCGAACTCGTTCGACGGCGGATTTCACATTGAGATCGCAACCGATCGCATAGACGGTATCGGTAGGATAAAGCATAATTGCCCCATTTTTCAGGGCATGACAGATTTCTTGGATAGAACGTTGTTGGGGATTTTCCGGATGGAGAGAGTAAATAGTAGCCATGATAGCAAAATCGTCGCCTATTGGGATTGTCCCACGGGAATCGCCGGGGATATGTGTTTAGGGGCATTAGTAGATTTAGGAGTCCCCTTAGAATACCTGATTGCACAACTAAAAACTTTAGGAATCGAGGATGAATATCAGTTAAAGGCCGAAAAACTGCATCGTCGCGGTCAAATTGCCACTAAGATTCACGTCGATGTCACTGCCGAGAAGTCCTCTGATCATCACCACCATCACCATCATACCCCCGCTCGCCATTTACCGGAGATTGAAAATTTAATTAAACAGGCAAATTTACCCCAGAAAGTCCAAGAATGGAGTTTAGCGGTTTTTCAACAACTTGCGATCGCAGAAGGAGCCGTTCACGGGATCGCACCGGAAAAAGTGCATTTTCACGAAGTCGGGGCAACCGATGCCATTATCGATATCGTCGGGACTTGTTTGGGTTTGGATTGGCTATCGGTAAGTGAATTATACTGTTCTTCTCTACCCACCGGCGGCGGTACAGTTCAGGCCGCCCATGGTCGTTTACCGGTTCCCGTGCCAGCAGTAGTACAATTGTTCAGCCAGCGACAAGTACCAATTTATAGTAATGGCATCGAAGCGGAGTTAGTAACACCCACGGGGGCAGCTATTGTGACAACTTTAGCTAAAAGTTTCGGTAAACCGCCGAAAATGCAGTTAGAAAAGGTCGGTTTAGGAGCAGGGACAAAAGATTTACCGATTCCCAATCTTGTCCGACTTTGGTTAGGGAAAAAAGAATCAGAAAAGCTAGATGAAATTGAAACTGTGGCAGTTTTAGAAACTCAAATTGATGACTTAAATCCACAAGCGATCGCCTACTTAAGCGAGGCTTTATTACAAGCGGGTGCCTTGGATGTATTTAGTCAAGCAATTACTATGAAAAAATCTCGTTTGGGGATACTTTTGACAGTAATTTGTGCCTTGGATAAAATTGCTATTTGTGAAAATATGATCTTTCAGGAAACCACAACTTTAGGCATTAGAAGGACAATTCAAGAGCGATCGATCTTAAAAAGAGAGATACAATCGATCGATACTGTCTATGGACAAATTCGGCTAAAAGTTGCCTACAAAGAGTCAATTAATCAACCGATTACCGTACAACCAGAATACGAAGATTGTGCCGCAATTGCCCGTCAGCATCATCTACCTTGGCGATTTGTTCATCAAATGGCCTTAGCTATTTGGCAAGAAAAAAATCAGTCTTGACAGCAGGGCAATTTTATCATAAAACTGGTATATCCATTTTTCAAAAGAACGTAGGTTGGGTTGAAGCATGAAACCCAACGCCCGCTCATGTTACGCTACCGTTAACCCATCCTACAAATAATTGTACCTCCCTACTTATATCCATTTTTCAAAAGCTATTTCCAGGAAGATAATCCCAATTTAAAACCTGTTCTTGGCTAAAAGGACAATCAACAGGAAAAGTTTCTTTTGGTAAATTAGTTTCATTTACCGTCCCTCGCACTGCTTTTTGATAACATTCAGCGAAAATATCGGCTAAATAGGGTTTTAAGCTAGGACTATCCCTGAAAATAAACTCTAATTGTTCTCTTTGCTCATCAATGGTATTTATCCAGCTATTAGTCGGTTTTTCTGGTTGATATTGCCATTTAAGTAAGTGCATCAAGAGAACTTTTAAACGACTGAATACCTCCCGTCTATTATTACGTCCTATATCGGATATTTCTTCGATTAAGTTATCTAAATCGAGGGCTGCTAAATTGCACTTTTTTAAGTGATTTACGGTTTGCTCAATCCACAAATTAAAATCAGTTTCATAAAGCTGAGATAATTGATTTTTCATGTTGAAAATATCCCATTTAGAAGTCGGTGGTAACGCACCACTCTCTTAACTATAACCGCTGACGGGGAGGTAAGTAGTCGGACATAAGTTTTCGCTGCTGTATAAAGTTTTGTAAATAGGGTAGAAGGCTGTATGCAGCAGCGAAAACCGGCTATTTTACATTCCTTAACATAGTGTTGTTTATTTATGTCCGACTACTTAAGTAGTCATGCAAAATTAATTACCTGCCCGATCGAGCTAAAACCCTTACGGGGCAATGATCGTCATGTGTAAATAATTTTGCCTAGGTACTTACCAATTTTCAGTAGATAGCATCCGAGGGAACCTTGATTCCTTCTTAATTCTCGCTTTAGTCGTGCTTTGATGACATCCCAGCTGCCATTTGCCGTTGAGATAAATTTCCCTCTTGACCAAGTTGGTAGAGCAAGTTTCTTTGTTCTATGTTAAGATATTGGAGGCTTCGTTTTTGGATCTGATTTGTTGTTGTATTGATCAGACAGTACCTGATGAGCCTTTTTCTGTCAACTCTTAAGGAGTCGTGCGTTTCATTTTTGAATTGGCAATATTAGGAGGGATAAAAATTATGGTTAATTATCTCAGTCAAGAAGAGGAATTACTAGCAGCCGAAGAAGAAAAGTATCTAGAGGAAGAAGATGATGTGGATTTTCCTCCTGCGGATATTATTGCTTACAATGAGCAGCGTTCCTGCTCTGATCTAGTTAGAATGTATCAAAAAAAACAATTGGTTATCGATCCAGATTTTCAAAGAGATATGGTGTGGACTGATCCACAACAAACTCGTTTTATTGATAGTTTAATGAAACAGTTACCGATTCCTAGTATGTGTATTAGTCTTGACTATAAGACAGATAAACGCTATATCATCGATGGATTACAACGAATTAGTACCATAGTCAAATTTTTAACTACTGAAGATTGGAAGCTATCAAAATTAGCTGATGTAGATTCGTCTATTTCTGGAAAAACAGTTGAGGAAATAAAAACTCAGCATGAAGAATTATATGAACGCGTAGAAAATATGACTATTCCCATCACCATGATTCGCTACGACTCCAGCAAAAAAACTCATAATAATTATATTTTTAACATTTTCCATCGCTTAAATACCGGTGGAGTAAAACTTAATAATCAGGAGATCAGAAATTGTATCTATAATGGCGAGTTTAATACTTTTTTAAAAGAATGCGCTCAATATGAAAACTGGCTTTTGCTGATGGATCGAAAGCAGAAAAAAGCATCTCGATTTGAAGATGAAGAATTAGTTCTTCGTTTCTTTGCTTTTTATGATGGATACCAGAACTACAAGGGGAAATTGACCGGATTTTTAAATGATTATATGTATAAACATAGATTTGCCCACCAAGATTTTATTCAAGATAAAGATCAATTATTTAAGCAAACTGTTGACTTGATTTATGATAGAATCTTCAAAGAGGAACCTCTCAAAACCAGTAAAGTTATTGCTGAGGGAATTCTGTTAGGAGTTGCCAAAAATTTAGATACTTTAGTCAATCTCTCCAATGATGAATTACAAGACAAGTATTCTAGATTAATAAAATCTGAACCATTTTTAACTAAAAATTTATCTGGTGGTATGTATCGAAAAGATAAGGCTTTAGAGAGAATTAATACATCTATCAAAATTTTTTCATCTACTTCTACTGGTAATGATTACTAAAAGTTATTTATTCAAGACGCTAAACAGGCTTGATAAACTCTATAATGACTCTACAACTGATGATCAAAAAATTTTTTATTCTAAACTAGCTCTAATAGAATTATGTGGCTGGATCGAGGAAACTATGGATGATATAGTTTTAAGATGTGCTAAACGATGCTTAAAGTCCGAAGCTAACCAAAAATTCATCAAAGACGAGATTATTAAGCCTAACTCTAAATTTCAATATGAAGCTTTTAGAAAAATGTTGATGATGGTTATTGGTTTAGCAACATTAGAAAAAATTGAAAAAAAGTTAGAAAAAACTGGTAAAATTAGTGCTTTAAAAGGTGATCTGGGTAATCTAAAGAGAAGTCGCAATCGAGCGGCTCATACTCATACTAAAGGTACTTTGAGAACCTATGACGCTCCTTCTAAAACTAAACATGATTTTGATAGAATATATGCTTTGTTAACAGAGTTAGATGCAGAATTGCAACGTCATAAATGTTGACTTATTTCTCGTACAATCGCTTTTAGCGCACCTTCGACAAAGACAATCAGTAAAAATTAAGCTTCCTAACCGGTGAAAATTAACTACAAGCGATCGAAAAACTGGGAAAATATTCAATTGATTCAATGTCATCTTTTTTAACTATCCTGCCCATGAATAATCAGGTCATCCGTACTCATAAAGCTCCAGCCCCTGTGGGTCCCTATAATCAAGCGATCGCCGCTCCTGGTCCTTTTCTCTTTGTTGCGGGACAAATTCCCCTAGATCCCGTCACGGGTGAAATCGTCTCCGGGGAAATTAGCGCCCAAACCGAACAAGTTATGGCCAATCTAGAGGGCATTTTAACCGCTGCTGGGGCTAATTGGTCAAATGTGGTGAAAACTACCGTCTTTCTCTCGGATTTAGCCAATTTCGGGGCGATGAATCAAGTTTATGCCCGTTATTTCCCCCCGGAAACCGCCCCGGCCCGGGCCTGTGTGGAGGTGGCCCGTCTTCCCAAAGATGTGCTAGTGGAAATAGAATGTATTGCCGCTTTAGCCTAAAAATTAAGGTGGGCATTGCCCACCCTAACCTAATCTCTCTCTAGACCACCAAAGCTTCTAGAATCGTCTTATTGTAGATAATTCGCCCTACTGTAGTACGGACATACTGAGCAATTATCTGACCATCCTTCTCGCGGGTTTTGCGTTCCCGATAATATTTCCAGATGCTGCCATCGGGGAGAGTTTCCGTTTCCAGGACTTCCTCATCGGGTTTATTGGTTTTCACCTTTTCTCCCACCGGTAAACGCAACCACACGGAAGCGTGCAGATCTACCAATCCCTGATCAAAAGCGCGAATAGCGTCATCCATGCTGGCGAAATAACGACCTCCACCCTTTTGGGCCTTGGGATTTTCGGCCGTGAGATAATAACAACCCAAAACCATATCCTGAGAAGGGGCAACAATCGGGCGACCGGTCGCCGGTGAGAGAATATTATGACAGGCCAACATCAACAAGCGCGCTTCCGATTGTGCCTCCAGGGAGAGGGGAATATGTACGGCCATTTGGTCCCCGTCAAAGTCAGCGTTAAAAGCGGGACAGACGAGGGGATGTAACTGAATCGCCCGGCCCTCCACCAGTATCGGTTCAAACGCTTGAATGCCCAAACGGTGCAGGGTAGGGGCGCGGTTTAACATCACCGGGTGTCCCGTGATTACTTCATCCAAGACGTGCCAAACATTGGCATCCCCCCGTTGGATCATTTTCTTGGCTGCCTTGATATTATTGACGATGCCTAATTTAATTAAACGATGGATAACGAAGGGTTGGAACAATTCGATCGCCATTTCCCGGGGTAAACCGCATTGATAGATCTTCAATTTCGGACCAACAACGATAACCGAACGTCCCGAATAGTCCACCCGTTTACCGAGGAGATTTTGACGGAAACGCCCCTGTTTACCCTCGATAATATCCGATAAAGACTTCAGGGCGCGATTATTGGCCCCCACCACCGTGCGACCGCGACGACCGTTATCAATTAAAGCATCGACGGCCTCCTGTAACATCCGTTTTTCATTGCGGACGATAATTTCGGGGGCGAGAATTTCTTGCAGACGGGATAAACGGTTATTGCGGTTAATCACCCGACGGTAGAGATCGTTCAGGTCAGAGGTGGCAAAACGGCCGCCGTCCAACTGCACCATCGGGCGTAAATCGGGGGGAATCACGGGAATTACGCTTAAAACCATCCATTCTGCCTGAGAACCCGTGGCGACAAAGTTATCGATTACCCGGAGACGTTTAATTAATTTTGCCCGTTTTTGCCCCTTACTTTCGACAATTTCCGTCCGCAGTCTTTCCGCTTCTTCTTCCAGGTTAATTTCCTGTAAGAGTCTTTGGATAGCCTCGGCCCCGATACCCACTTCAATACCGACTAATTCCGAATCCTCCGCGTAGATTTCCTCTTCGATCTCTAACCATTGATCTTCGCTGAGGAGTTGTTTATAACTAAGATTGCCGGCATTACCCGGATCGAGAACCACATAGGCATTAAAATAGACGATTTGCTCCACGTCCCGCAGGGGCATATCGAGCAGGATACTGAGATAGCTGGGAATACCTTTGAGATACCAAACGTGGGTGACGGGGGCAGCTAATTTGATAAAACCCATGCGATGACGACGTACCCGCGACTCGGTGACTTCCACTCCGCAACGTTCACAGACAATTCCCCGGTGACGGACGCGTTTGTATTTACCGCACCAACATTCCCAGTCCTTCGAGGGTCCAAAAATTTTCTCGCAGAATAACCCATCCATTTCCGGTTTGAGAGTCCGATAGTTGATCGTTTCTGGTTTGGTTACTTCTCCGACGACTTGACCGTTAGGCAGGTTTCTTTCTCCCCATTGCCGAATTCTTTCGGGGGACGCTAAACCGATTTTGACGTAATCAAATCTTTGATCTGTTGGAGTCTTCATTCTGAATTTTTTACTATGGGTAATGATTCTGGGATAAGCGATCGCTCGCGCGTTCTCGATGCCCCGATGACAACTATTAGGCAGAAACGACAGTTAACTCAGTCACTTTTTCTTGGGGTCAAACTGGCCCGATCGAGTCCGGGACATTACATTATACAATTTTTCTAGTTCGATCGACCATTAAGTGATATTTTCCCAGATGATGATGCTACCGTCGGCCGCAGCCGCTGCTAGGTGACAATAATCGGGGCTGAGAACTAAACTGGAGATCGGCGATGATCGCCCATTGTCGCTGCTAAGAGTTGCGATCGCCTGTTGAGAATTGGCTAACCAGATTTTAATCTCTCCGTCGGTTCCCCCGGTAAATAACCATTGACCCTCCTCTGCAAATACCAAGCTTGTCACCTGACCATTATGGGCATTAATCACCCGAATTGGCGCAAAATGACCGCTTTTCTCTGGGTCGTATTGCCAGATTTTCACCGTCCCATCCACACAACCGGCGGCAATAATCTGACTATCGGCAGCGATCGCCAGACTCTGCACCGAAGAAACGTTACCAGATAGGACGGCGATTTTTGCTCCCGATCCCAATTGCCAGAGGGTGACAGTGCCATCACCTCCAGCTGCGGCGATAAAATCTTGATTAGGAGCCACTGCTAGGGCATAAATTGCCCCTAGACTGTCATAGGAGCTAAATGCTTCGTTTTCCTGCTCTAAATTCCACTGTTTTAGGGTTTGATCGTAACTACCGCTAACCAAAAAATGCCAACGGGGGGCAAAATCCAGGCCGTGAATCGAACCGAGATGACCGAGGAAAATTTGATTTAATTCCAGACTACTGCCATCGCCGGCTAACGTCCATAATTTAACGGTTTGATCGAATCCTCCCGTCGCTAGATGATAATCGCCGTTTCCGGTCACTGCTAGGGCTAAAATGCCCTGATCGTGAGCTTCTACCGTATTAATCAGGGTTCCTGTGGCAAAATCCCAGATTTTTAGGGTACGATCCCAACTAACGCTAATTAAAAACCGTTGATCCTCGGTAATTGCGATCGCTGTAATCATTTCCCGATGGGCGGCCAGACGGCGATAATAGTGCCAATGGGGTATATCGACGGGGGGGGAAGTGGGAGTTAAATTAAGGGTAGGTAGGGTGATTTGTGGCTCATTTTCCGCTTTTGTGGCGGGAATATCGGCCGATTCTTCGTTAAGCGGCAAAATATCTCTGTGTAAGCGACCGTAGGATTTTTCCAGATGTTCGATGCGTTCCAGCAGCCCGTTACGGTTGATATATTGAATAATTTGATTGTGGGACTGTTCGAGGACGAGAATATTCTCCTCTAATTCTGCGACCGCACGAGCGTTATCCCTGGCCACTGCGGGACTGAGGGACTGTATTTGTGCCGATAAAGCTTCTTTTTCTTCTTCCCACTGACTCTGTAAATGACCGGTTATCTCGGTTAAGCGTTGACGTTGCCTAGTTCTTTCTCGGAGACGATTGAGAATATTCAACCCGAAAGTCACGACTAGGAGGAACAAAGGCAAAAACTCCGCACCCATGGCCATAAGGGTAAGCAGGGTTAATCCTAGGGCGATATATTCCGCTAATTCTAGCCAATGGGGGCGATGGTCGGTCATTTTGCAGTTACCGGTAAAGGGATTTTGATCATCTCCTGATTTCAGACTCATGGTAACGCTAATTGCTGCCTTGGGATTGACTAAAATTAATTTTTAAGCAGGAGTTAAGACTTTTTCCTTAGTTTCTAAGTAGCTGGTTATAATTAAATTTAAAATGGATTTTAGGTTCGATCCCCCCCGCCCCCCTTGATAAGGGGGGTGCCGATAGGCGGGGGGATCTGATAATTTTTAAGCAGGAGTTAAGACTTTTTTCTTAGTTTCTATCGGTGCGGTTAAAGCGGATTCTAAATCGGCCTTCCCTAGTCTTGCTTCCAAAATTTTCAGCACTTCCCGTCCAAAATCATCAGGATTCTGTCGCCATGCTTGCAGACAAACTTCGCCAAAGAATGACCCCAAAGGTTCGGGATTCCAGAGCAGTTTTTTGGCTGTCCAGGGCATTAAACTCATGGGATCATAGTCGGGTTTAATAATTTCTTTTTTGAAGGCGTATTCTTCTAGATGGGTGTGGGGTTGTAGTCCGATAAAAAAGATGGCTGGTTCCACTTTATCGACTCCAAAAATATTTTCTAATTCCCGATGATAGGCGATAGTTTGACGAATAGTTTCTAGGGTTTCATCAATAACATTAAAGGAATAATTTACCGAAACCAGATCATTAAAACCCGCCGCTTTTAAGTCTCGACAATTTTGCAGAACTGTCCGCAAATTATAGCCCATCCGCATTTTACGGACTAATTCCTGAGAACCACTTGTGATGCCAATTTCAAAGTAGTTCATGCCTGTTTTTACCATTAAATCGCACAGTTTCGGGGTGAGATTATCGGCGCGAATATAGGCAGCCCAATGGATATCTTTCATCCCAGCAGCGAGAATTTTTTCTAATAGTTCTTCTACGTCGTTGATAAATTTTCTGGTGGGGATAAATTGGGCATCGGTAAACCAGAAATTGCGAATGCCGCGGTCGTATAATTGGCGCATTTCCTTAACTACTTCATCGGCGGGATTAATGCGTACTTGTTTGCCTTCAACGACGGTATAGATGCAGTAGCAGCAGTTATGGGGACAGCCGCGCTTGGTTTGCACCCCGATATAAAAGTCGTTTTCTTGGAAATAGTAGGAAAATTCCGGCCAAATACTGGCGATATAGTCGTAGTTACAAGCGGATTTTTCTAAGGGGGTGGGGGATTCGTGGATTAAACGCGGCCGGGGTGTGGTTTCTCCGACGACATAACAACGTTCATCGCTAAAGTCCCGGCCGGAGAGGAATTTTTCTAGCAGGGTTTCCCCTTCTCCGACTGATACAATTGTTCCTGTGGGCAGTTTGGTTTTTAGTTGTTCGTAGAAAACACTGACGGCACCACCCCCGACGATAACTCGCGCTTCGGGATGGTATTTTCTGGCCCGCTGCAACCCGCGGCGAATTAGTCCCTGATTGCGCCATAATTCGCCGTAGTAGGCGGTTGTCACCTTTAAACCTCCTAAAGCACCGCGCAGCTTAATTAGGGGGTTTTTAGCGTAGTAAAATTCAAAGGCGTTTTGCAGGGGATTACCACCGCGACCACCGACGGGGGCATATATTTGAATATCCCGCCAGGAGAATACTAGCAGGGTGGGCTGAAATTCGTCAACACAGCGATCGAGTGCCTGGTTAAAGTCTAAGGGGGGGACGGTACCAAGGTCAAAAATCCTTTGTTCGATGTCGGGGAATAGTTTATGAACGTGGTCGGAAAGATAAACGACACCGATGGGGAAAATGGGGTTACAGGGGAGTCTAACGTAGAGGATGCGTTGTGCTTGCGGTTGAGTCATGAGATTTCTGAAGGGGATGGAGACGCATTCTGAGTAATCTTAATATAACTTAACTTTGTCCGGCTTGTCTGGCAGTTATCAGTTATCAGTTATCAGTTATCAGTCATCAGTCATCAGTTATCAGTTATCAGTTATCAGTTATCAGTTATCAGTTATCAGATGTGAGTTTTCAGTTCACTGATTACTGTTTACTGAGTCACTGAAAAGCTTTCTGTGCGTTACTCAAGGGATTTAGTATTACTTCGGATTTTATGACTCAATCCAAGCTTTTGGGGGGTTCTACCCCCCAAACCCCCCGTTGGGGGCGTGGCGCCGCCCCCAAACCCCCCGCGCATTAGTTTTTCGGTGGGATGCTTACACGCAGCCGCTGACGCATCTGTAATAATTTGAGAGTCACTCCCCTTGCAGGAGTGTCTCTGCTGATATGTAGCCTATACTGAACGGATGACCGTATGATTGACTAATTTGCGTTATTTCAGCTTCTATTTTCAAGTCAGGAGATAGGAGATAGGAGATAGGAGACTTTTTTATTTATTCTCCCCACACCCCACACCCCACACCCCACTACCCCCCCCGATGTCGGGGGGGTTGGGGGGGTCACACCCCACACCCCACTTGCGTCTTAGGTTAAACTTTAATTCCTAGTACCTGTGTATGGGTTCCCCGCGCTTGGGTGACACCGATGGTTCTTTCGGAAGCTTCAATCATCGGCCGACGCAAACTAACGACAATAAACTGTGCTTGTTGTGCTTGTTTTTGAATCATTTTGGCCAATTTCTCTACATTGGCCCCATCTAAAAACATATCCACTTCATCAAACGCATAAAAGGGAGAAGGACGATATCTTTGTAGGGAAAAAATAAAGCTTAAAGCGGTTAAAGATTTTTCACCTCCAGACATGGAACTTAATCGCTGTACGGGTTTTCCTTTGGGATGGGCCACCAGATTTAAGCCACCATTAAAGGGGTCATTTTCGTCTTCTAATTGTAAGTAACCATCGCCATCGGACAGGGTAGCAAATATATTCTTAAAGTTTTCGTTAACGGCAGTAAATGCTTCCTGAAAAGCATTAAATCTGAGGGTGGTAAAGTTTTCTATCCGCAAAAGTAGTTCGGTTCTTTCTCCTTCTAGAGTTTGCAGTTTTTCTGATAGTTCATCTAATCTCTCTTTAGTTTTTTGGTATTCTTCTAAAGCTAACATATTCACCGGTTCTAAAGCTTCCAATTTCTTTTGTAACTGCCGAATATCGCTTTGAATTTTCTCGAAATCTCGATCGCTTTCAGGAATTTCGGGCAAGGGATTGGGTAAGTCGCTTTCTAGTTGACTAATTTCTGTCTGTAAAGTGGTTAGTAATGCTTGTCTTTCCTCTTGATTGTTGACTAACTTTTCCGATTGCCAGATGGCCTGTTGTTGTTGGTTTTGTTGTTGTCGCAAAACTGTCTCTAATTGGTCTCTTTTTTGCTTGGTTTCCCCTAGTTGTCGGGATAATTGCTGTAAAGCTTGATTGATTTCTAAAATATTGTGATCAAGTTTTTCTATCTCCAGATTACCGATATTTCTCTGATTAACTGCATCGGTAATTATTTTCTCAATCTCAATAATTCTATCCCCAGACTCTTGACTTTTTTCCTCTAGTCTGATCTGTTGATTTTGTAGGTCTTTTAACTGTTCGCGGACTGTAGCGAGGTGATTTTCTTGGGTTTGTAACTGCAATTCTTGAGTGCGAATTATTCCCTGTACCTGTTGCCATTCGCTATGGGTATGATTGGCCTCTAAAGCAGTTAATTTCTCCTGTTCTTGCTGTAAAGATAACTCTAACTCAGGAATTTCTCTGGTTAATACTTCTAACCGTTGACGAGAAATAGTAATTTCCTCTTGCTGGCCCGATAATTGACGGTTTAAATCCTCTTTTTCTGTGGTTAAACGTTGTAAATCCTTGCTTAATTGTTGTAGAGATAATTGATTTTCCCGATGACTTTGACGGGTTTCGGTTAACTGTTGGGTTAACTGACTGATAAGATGATTAACTTGGGTAATTTTTTCTTCGTTGCGGGTAAGAATGCGATCGATTTCTGCTAATCTTTCCCGTAGAGATTCCGCTTCACTAGACTCCTTAGGAGAAATTTTACCAAAACGCAGCCCCGATCGCGTCGGTTGGCTGCCTCCGGTCATAGCACCAGTCATCTCTAATAACTCGCCATCCAACGTAACAATGCGATATTGATTGATATAATAACGGGCAGAATCTATATCCTCGAAAACCACGGTACTGCCAAAAATATAGTTAAAAACCTCCCGATACTGGGGTTGAAACTTAACCAAATTCACCGCTAAATCCAGATAACCCCGCGCATGACGCAGAGAGGAAATATCCTGGGGACGGGGAGGACGAATTTTATTCAGGGGTAAAAAAGTGGCCCTACCGATGCGACGCTGTTTTAGCAAGGCAATTCCGGCGGCCGCAACGCTATCATCTTGGACGACTACATGACCTAAACGACCTCCGGCGGCGATTTCCAGAGCAATTTGATAACGTTCCTCTACTTCGCCCAATTGTGCCACTAATCCGCAGATTCCGGGCAAATCTGACTGTAATAATATTTGAGTGGCATAGGTTCCCTGGGCCTCCTGTTGCGCTTGCTTGGTCGCTTCCAGTTTATCTAATTCCCTCTGTTTGTCCCGTTGTTCCTTGAGCAGACGTTTTTGGGTGTCCTGACTGATAACGTGATTTTGTTCAGCAAGGGTGAGTTTTTGGGCTAAATTTTGGATATCGGGTTCCGCTTGATTAATTTTTTGTAATATTTCTTGACTTTCTTCGGTTTTTGTGCTAACCACTTGCTCTAATTCTTGCAGACGTTGACCAGCTTCTACTATATTAGTTTGCAATCGATCGCATCTTTCGGTCAATTGGGCCCGTTGGCTACGGTAGGGGTTTAATTGTTCCTGAAGACGGGTAATATTGCGGGAAAGGTCGCTTTGTTCTTTTACCCATGCTTCTGACGCTTCCGCGAGACTACTTGCTTGCAGACGATGGGTTTCTAGGGTTTCCCTTGCGGTTTGGGTTGTCCGTAGGAGATTGGGTAAAATTTCAGTTTCTAAACGGCTTTTTTCAGCAGTAATCAGGTTTAATTCGCGATTATAACGATTAATTTCCTCTAAAAGTCTGGTTTTTTGTGCCTGAGATTCTTTTTCAAGGTTTTCTAGCTCTTTTTGTCGTTGTTGCTGTTGTTGTCGTTTGGCCTGTTGACTTGCTAATCGGGAAGTTAGGGACAGGTGTTCATCTTCCCCGAAAGCTTTGACCTGTTGATTGAGTTTCTCTAATTCTTGACTATTTTGGGCGATTTGTTCGGATAAATTGGCGATAGTCTCCGTTAAAAGCTGTTTTTCCCTTTCCCCAGCTTTAATTTGTTCTTTTACTTGCTGGCAGCGCTGCTGGAGATTTTGCCAATGGAGGACAATTTCCCATTGTTGTTTTTCTTGGACTTGGGCCTTGAGTTTTTGGTATTTTTCGGCTTTAATGCGATCGAGTGCTAATTTCTCCAGAGATTTTTGCAATTCTGTGGCAATAATTTGGCAGCGTTCTTCCCTTTCTTTAACCGAATCGATATTATCCTTAGTTTTCTCAATTTTGCGGTCAAATTCGGCTACTCCTGCCAATTCGTCGATAATTTCCCGTCTTTCCTTAGCATTCATGCTGATAATTCGGGTTACGTCCCCCTGTAACACCACGTTGTACCCTTCGGGATAGATGCGTAAACGGTTCAACTGGTCGTGAAGTTCGCTAACCGTACAGGTTTCCCCATTGATATAGTAGGTAGAAGTATAGCTGCCACCCTTAGCCACTTTTAAGCGTCGGGAAACCGTCCAATCCCTATCGGTTGCGTCGGGAATATCGCTAACATCAAAAGTCACCGAAACACTCGCTTCGGTGCTATGACGTTGACTGTTATAGCTGTGATTGACTAAATCCGGTAATCTTTCGGCCCGCATTCCCTTGGATGTAGCTAATCCCAAGCAAAATAGCAATGCGTCGAGAATATTCGACTTTCCCGAACCATTTGGACCAGAAACCACCGTAAACCCCGGTAAAAAGGGGATGGGAGTCGTTCCCCCGAAGGATTTGAAGTGTGAGAGTTCGACCTTTTTGATGTAAACCATGGCGATAAGCAAAAATTAGGCAAGCTATCAGCTGTCAGCTTGAATCGATAAGGGATAACTCCGGTTTATCCTTGAAAATATCCTCAGACTTGACCGGAGATGAGTTTGATTAGTTGCGTAGTTGGAAAATTTTATGAGAACACCCTTACAGAAAAATATAGCTGATAGTCCCCTTAGATGGCTTGAATCCATTCCTTGACTTGGTACTCTATCCAGATACCATTTTGCCAATAGGGATCCGCTTCGATTAATTCTCGCACTTCTGACTCGCTGGCTGCCTGATAAATTCCAAAAACTTGGCTTAAATCTGCCGTTGGTCCGATAGTAATAAGAATTCCCCGTTCTTTCTGTTGATTTAATCCCTCTAGATGCGCTTGACGATAGGGTGCGCGTTTTTCCAGCACGTTTTCACAATAACTACCCCAGACAACAAATTTCGGCATATTTGACCTGTACTCTCTTGCTCTGTTGCTATTTTACGATCGAATCGTCAATCAGACTAAATTGCTATGGAAAAGTGGGTGAAGTACACAGATACTGTAGAATGGAGATGGTTGGGGTGATGATTTACAAACTTATTCGGATCGTTTACGGGGTTCTCAAATCAGGAAAAAGGCAGCCTATAATTATTTTTTAAGATAAATACGAACTCCTTGAACTTCATCAACTAGCCGATAATTTTCCTTGATAACCCTAGCAATTTCAGGAAAAACTTCGTGTCCCTGAGTTTCTCTATCGGTAAAGAAAAACATTCTTGGAGCCACAGCATCAACAAATAACTTAGCATTAGAATTAATAAGATCGTCTGCGTATCTTTTCAGAAAATATTCTTGCAGTGAACCTGGTAGGATTTGCCAAACGGAAACACTATCTATTGTCGCTGTTACCAGTCCCGTGTCAACATATAACTCTGAGGCCCATCCCCAGACAGCCATAGATTCACCAGGAGAAGCATACTTGAGAATAGTTTTAGCAATCGGACTAAGATAATTTCTAGCAAATCTTCTGCGATTATTAAGGTAAAAATTATCTGATATTATCGTTGTGGCAACTTCTAAAAAACTACTAGCAACTGTAATAAAAATTACACCTGTTAAAAGAGAAAATCTTAAGTTTGAAAAGTCCAATTGCGACAGCTGTAAGACTTTTGCCAGTTCACCTAGAAAAACGCCGATAATCAATCCACTAGGTATGATTAGAAACAGTAAATAATGAGTAAACCCGTTCCCCGGTCTAATAATTGAATAACTCGACGCGGCCAAAATAAATAAACTGTAATAGACAAAGTAAAATGTGTTAGACTTTTCTTGATTTAGGCTTAAGAAAAAACGCTTTATTATTAAAAATGGTATTCCTACTATCAACGTAATTGCTGTTAATAAAAATAATATCTGTGTATCTTGCACTTTTCTTAACATATTCAGAAATCTGAGAATTTTTCTGAAAAAGCTTAGTTGATTTACGTTTCCCATCAAACCATGGGTAGAATAAATCAATAAATTTTGTTGTATATAAGATTTCCAGAAAGCATCATAGATTGAGAAAATTGTTAGATATAGTATAACTAAAGCCGAGAACAAGATTCCCCCAAGAAAGAAAGCAGCAAGACTCCTGATGAATTGACCTCTCGCTCTGCTTTTTAGCCAGAGTATGTGCAAAAATATACAAGCAATTGAGAAAGCTATAGGAACTGACTGCATTTTGGCAAAGGGAGTAAGTCCCAGGATAAAACCCAAGGCAAATATCAGGCGATTAGGATTAGATAAATTACCAGCATAATATTTACAAACGATTAACAAAGCCACACTTAATATTGCCACCGAAAAATGTTCACTTGTATAATGCACATAGTCAAAAAATTTCATTAAGGCGACAGTGGTAACAACGGGAACTATTGCTAGGCGAGAAAGGCTCTTATAGTAGAGAGTGGATAAAGCATAATAAAGACAAACAATAGCAGCAATTATCATGATTAAGCCGATAACACGACTACTAGCATATTCAATTCTGAACCCGAAAAAAGCTGGTAGAGTCAGAGGATAGACATTGAGGGGTCCAGATGAACCGGTATCTACCGCACGCCAAAAAACTGGATCCTTCAACAGTTTGAGCGCACCTGCGGTAAATAGTGCCTCATCGGGGTTTAGCATTGGGGGCAAGAAACCCGGCCAGCGTGCTGCTAAAATAAAAGTCACTAAAGATATAATAAATATCAGATTTGACAATAGAAATTTCTGGAGCTTACTCGTGGCAGTTCTCGGGAATATAAGGGGAGAAAAAGCTAAAAAAATGAAGACAATAAAAGTGACTATTACCGATATTCTGTAAATAATTGACAAAGATTGAATACTTGCCAAGTTGCTCAGTAGCCACCACCGTAAATCAATTTGGTTATTTACCATTTTTTCACTCTTTAGGGATCAATCTAGAGGGGATGGACTTATATTATAACCAGCTGTAAGCGTTTTTTCGATGTTTACAACTGAGAATAATGACAACTGAACCCCCATCGTCTAATTCTCGCACTTCTGACTGGCTGGCTGCCTGATAAATTGCGAAAACTTGGCTTAAATCTGCCGTTGGTCCGATAGTAATGAGAATTCCCCGTTCTTTCTGTTGATTTAATCCCTCTAGATGCGCTTGACGATAGGGTGCGCGTTTTTCCAGCACGTTTTCACAATAACTACCCCAGACAACAAATTTCGGCATATTTAACCTGTACTCTCTTGATCTGTTGCTATTTTACGATCGAATCGTCAATCAGACTAAATCGCTATAGAAAAGTGGCAAGTGGCAGGTTTTTCGGTTATCAGTAAACAGTCATCAGTGAACTGAACAGTCAAATCTGATAACTAATAACTGCAATAGTTAATTTTTGTAAAAAGTAGTTGACAAATTGCCAGGGCTTTAAAGTGGGATTTATGTCACTTAACTTCTTGTTAACAGCCTAAACTTCCATGGTTACTATTGAATTTATCCAATAGACTGGGGCTGTTAGGTCAAAGTTGCGATATTAAAGGAGGTAACGATATGAACGTAATTATCGAGTGGAATGACGTTTTTTTAGAAACCATTCGGAAAATTGGTGGCGGTCCGACACCGATTGCCCGGGCGGGGGCGATGTTACAGGTGGCGATGTTTAACGCCATTAATGCCCTTTCGGGGAATTTATACAGTCCCTATCCCAGCAATTTAAAGTTAACGCCCCATCCCGGTACTTCTCCTGAAATAGCGGCGGTTTATGCGGCCCATCGTATTCTTAGCCGGATTTATGTCAATCTGACCATGACTTTTAATACTGCTTTGGATACATCCCTGCAAAGATTAAACGTGGTTAAGATGTCCGATGCCGATACCAAAGGTAAAACGTTTGGGCAGGCCGTGGCCGATTCCATTCTCACCCTGCGTCAGAATGACGGTTCTGGCCAACCTCCCCTGTATAAACCGGGTAATCAGCCGGGGGATTGGCGACCGACAGGATCTGGGGATGCGGTTGCCCCCCAATGGCCGGACGTGACTCCCTTTGTCATGACTTCTGGGAGTCAATTTCGGCCGCCCTTTCCGGGTAACTATGCTAATACAATCGACCTTCTCCGTAGTCCTGAATATGCGGCCCAGTTTAACGAAGTCAAACTGTTAGGGGCGGCCAATTCCCCTGTGCGTACTGCTGAAGAGGCTATAATTGCCTTTTTCTGGGCGAATGATGTGGATGGAACCTATAAACCCCCTGGCCATCTGTTCCGCATTACCCAAATTGTTGCCCAACAAAGAAATTTATCTCTACTGGAAACAGCGCGTTTATTTGCCCTAGTGGGTTTAGTCATGGGTGATGCCGCTATTGTCGCGTGGGATGCTAAGTACCGGCTGCCGATTAATCTCTGGCGACCGGAAACAGCGATCCGTCTGGCCGATCAAGATGGTAATCTTTTAACCGAAGCTGATCCCAATTGGCAACCCCTATCAATTAATACCGCCGGTCAGCGTTTTAGTCCCGCTTTCCCTGCCTATGTTTCTGGTCATGCCACTTTTGGGGCGGCCCACGCTGGGATTATGCGTAATTTCTTTGGTACTGATAACGTCACTTTTACCGCCGACACGGACGATCCTAACGCCGAGGGGATTAAACGCACCTATAATAGTTTTAGTTCGGCGGCTTTGGAAAATGGTCGCAGCCGTGTTTATCTGGGAGTTCACTTCCAATGGGACGGTGACCACGGTTTCTGGTCGGGTACACAGTTGGCTGATTTTGTCTATGCCAGAGTTTTACAGAGAGTTTAGGTAGAGTAATCGATAAACTACGCCTACCCATTAGTTTGAGGTAGGCGTTTTTGGCAGGGATGGAACCTTTATATAGAAAGGCATTTAGCGATTTTTGTCAATTGTTTTTGCTCTAGAGCGAACTAATCAATTAAGTCTCTTGTCAGATAAGGATTTAGTCGATTTATGCCCCCCGATCGAACCATACCAAGTAACGAAGAACCTTTAATACCAATTCTCCAAAGTCTGACTACAGAAGTTTAATCCCCCTAAATCCCCCTTAAAAAGGGTGACTTAAATTCGATGTGTAGTTTTCATTTAGAGAAATGGTATAACTTATCATAGGATCGATCAATCTTTGTGTTCTTTGTGTCTCTGTGGTTGATCCCGAACCCTTCTGGGATAAAGATTTAACCAGTGGAATTAAATATAAGATGAAAGTAGGTTGGGTTGAAGCATGAAACCCAACGCCTAACCATTACCATTTGTCCTCCAAGATTGAGTTAGTATAACAAATACAGTCACTCACTCAAAGTTAATCCGTTCTCGTTCGACAACTAAAGGCCTTTTTAAAATTCTCATGTGCATTAAGCCAATGTATTCCCCAATAATACCGATAAAAAATAACTGCACCGAAGCGAGTAAAAATAGTCCGATCATGATTGGTGCGGTTCCTAAAGGGAAATAATCCCAGAACAACAATTTGGCGATTAAATAACCTAACGCCACTAGCAAACTCAGCAGAGACAAAGCAAAACCCAAAAATGTAGCAATCCTCAAAGGAACACTAGAATGGCTGGTAATGCCTAGCATCGCAGCGTCATAAAGCCTATAAAAATTTCGATAACTACTCTTCCCTTTTTTACGCTGCCGTTGTTTGTACTCAATCTCAGCACTGTCAAAGCCGATCTCTGAAATAATACCTCTTAGGTATGGATAAGGATCGTCAATTTTTTTCAAAACTTCCACGACCTTTTTATCATAGAGTCCAAAACCTGTAAAATGAGCAGTAGGCTTAATATCCGATAACTGAGTGACAAGAAAGTAATAAAAACTCCGGATACTATACAGTAGAAAATTTTCTTCACTTGAAGTTTTTATTCCTTTGACTATGTGATAGCCCTCTTCCCATTTTTTGATAAAATCAACAATCAAGTCTGGTGGATCTTGTAAATCAGCAAAAATTAAGACAACAGCATCAGCATCTGGCTGAGTTATTCCATAGTAAATCGATCGAATTGCCCCAAAGTTTCGAGCATTAACGATAATTTTGACATTGGAATCTTTGATGCCAATACCTTTAAGAATGTCCACCGTTTTATCCTGAGAAGCATTATCAATAAATAGATGTTCATAATCATATTTTTCTAAGTCCGCAAAAATCTGTTTGACTTGAAGATAAATCTCTTCGATATTCCCCTCCTCATTATAGCAAGGAGTCACTACACTAATTTTTTTCATTGTCTATTTCCTCTAAAAACAAAGGTTTTATTCAAGAAATAAGAAACAATTGCTAGAGGCAATACTAAGATAGCTTGTGCCACTAAGATATTGATTCCTAGCATCTTAACAATTCGTAAGGATTCAGCGTTTAATAAGTAAATCACTAAATAAACACCAATAAAGCGAGTTAGTAGTCGATTATTTTGGTCTTTAAAAACGATAGCTCCGATAGTTTTAAAGTTGAATAATACCCCGCAAATAGTAGCGATAAGTAAGGAATAGCGATAATCTAATCCTAGACAAATCAGCAAGGCAAAGACGGAATAACCAAATAAGGTATTAATTACCCCCACTAACAAAAATCTAACAAATTTACTTTTTTGGAACAGATACATTTTTCAAGTTTATTTTGACAATTAGTGATTACATTGGTCTTTACCTTCTCCTCACCTGTAAAATGGCTAATACACTCTTTGTAGCATGGCCAGAGCCGATTGCACAATGCCATCCAAATCAAGTCCTTGTTGGGAACGTAAAACTGTTTGACTACCGGCGGTTTTAACTGCTTCTCTTTTTAACCTTAAAGGCTTAAATTCAACAGTTTCGCTCGACTGTGCCAGAACTTCTGCAACTGCACTTCCTAAACCGCCAATTCCATGTTCTTCTAGGGTGATTATCTTCTTAGTCTTTTGGGCAGATTGTAAGATAGATTGTTCATCTAGAGGGTAGAGAGTCGGCATACTCAAAACTTCAATAGAATAACCCTGCATCGTCAGTTTTTCAGCCGCTTTAACGGTTAAATCTAGCATTCCCCCTATACTGATTAAGGTCAAATCTGTTCCCGACTGTAACTCGATTGCCTTACCAATTTCAAACTGAGGTTCCCTAGGGTGAACTTGAGGTTCACCGGCTTTCCCTAATCTTAAATAACACGGACTAGATAGGTTAACAATAGCTTGAGTAGCTAATTTAGCTTCTAGAGGATCCCCTGGAGCGATAACAGTCATATTAGGCAACACTCTCATCACCGCCAAATCTTCCATGCCATGATGAGTATAACCCAGAGAACCGTAGGTCAGTCCACCACCAACAGCAACAATATTAACATTGAGATTGTGATAACAGACATCATTACGAATCTGTTCAAAACATCGCATGATCGGAAAATTGACAATAGAATAGGCAAAGACGATTTTGCCAGACATTGCTAGACCCGCAGCTATGCCGATCATGTTTTGTTCGGCAATACCCACATTCACAAATCGTTGAGGAAATTGGCCTGCAAATCCTTCGAGGACAGAATAGCCTAAGTCTCCGCAAAGAAGCCAAATCCTCTCATCTTTCTTGGCTATTTCACAAAGCGTATTGATAAAAGCTGTTCTCATGATTTCCCCTCAATTTCTGCTACGGCTTGTTCTAGTTGTTCTTGATTCGGTGACTTGTAATGCCAAGCCAGTTGATTTTCCATAAAACTGACTCCTTTTCCCTTAACAGTATGGGCGATAATACAGCTAGGTTTGCCCTTTTCAAAAGGAACACTATTGAAAGCATCTTCAATCTGCTGGAAATTATGACCGTCAATTTCTCGCACTGACCAACGAAATGCCTGGAATTTAGCTGTTAAGGGTTCAAGGTCAAGCACTTCTTTGACCGTGCCAAAACTCTGAATCTTGTTATAGTCCACAATAACAACTAGGTTATCGAGTTGATGCTGAGGCGCAAATAAAATTGATTCCCAGTTTGAGCCTTCATCCATTTCGCCATCACTAACTAGAACAAATACTCGGTAGGGTTTATCTTCACGTTTACCAGCTAGAGCTATACCACAACCGATAGGTAAACCATGACCTAAAGACCCGGTAGAGGCTTCTATTCCGGGTAGATAATGACTGATATGACCAGTTAACTTAGAACCATCTTGACAATAGGTTTCTAGCCATTCTAGGGGAAAAAATCCCCGTTCAGCCAGTACTGCGTAGAGAATAGCCGCACTATGACCTTTACTGAGAATAAATCGATCGCGGTCTAGCCAATTTGGGTTAGTCGGATCAACTCGGAGAATTTTGCCATATAGCACAGCTAATAAATCAGCCATACTTAAGCAACTGCCAATGTGAGAGGCATTGGCTCGATGAACCATTTGTAAGGAAATTAGACGGATTTGTTTGGCTAATTTTTCGAGCATTGGCGTTCAATCATGAGGTAGTTTTTGTTGATACAAAGTTTTGAATTTGTTGGCTATGTTTTTCTCGATGAAGAAAGAAAAAGTTAGTTTCTAGAGTCGTATCGTCCATGAGGGAAAATCGGGATAAATTATGATCACAAACGGTAAAGCAATCATAACCGATCTCAGCCATTAAGTCAATGATCTGATTAGGGTGGTAATTAAATTTGGCTGACCATTTTCTGAGCATCTCTGTAAAAATTATTGGTTTGTCTCGTTTAATTGTCTCCAGACCTCCTTGATAAACTAAAAGTTCTGCTCCTTCCACATCACATTTAATAAAATCTATCTTGACAGGATTTTCATCGATAAATTCATCCAACCTTTTCACTTCGCAAGTTATTTCTTTAATGGTTTCACTCTCTGTAATATTCACTAAAGACGCACTCACAGAAGCTTCCGGTTGAACGTAAAATTTTAACGTTTCGTTTTGATTAGAAAATCCAAAATTGTAGAGAGTTATGTTTTTAATCTCTAAGTTTAAGTCTAGATTTTTTTGAAAGTAATCAAAAGTTGATTTTACTGGTTCAAATGACCATATCTTAGCTTGATTAAATCGCTTGGCAATACTTAGAGAATACCAGCCAATATTAGCTCCAATATCAAAGATATTACAGGAGTCTCCCAAGGTTGAAATTAACTCAAAAATTAAATGACTTTCTGCTGGTTCATAGAAATTAAAATTGAGTATTTCAAAGGGTGCCGCTCGTTTATCTGGCTGATTACACCAGACATTGATTCCTTGTTCCCTAGAAGTAAATACAACTCCATCGTCTTGAATCCTAATACTAGCAATGTCAGTATCCTTGAGAAGTTCAGAATAGTCAAACAGAACTTGGTGAAATTGATACATTTCATCAATATACTGCTGTTTATTGATCTGTCCCAAATGATAGTGTTGTTTCCTGTCCAATAACTTCATAAAAAACTCCCAATTGTACGTTTAAAACCTTCTTCAATGCTGGTTTGCGGTTGCCACCCTAAGGCCAATAACTTAGAAATATCCGGACAATTCCGGGAGACTTGACTCGGAATATAATCGGGATTATCTTGGATGGGTTGGCGAAGGAGTTTTAATCCTTTTTCAGGAAATAAATCCACAAGTTTCACCGCCAATTCTAATATACTTATCTCCCCTTGAGGATTTCCTAAATTATAGGCTTGTCCATTCTCCCCCTTCAGAAGAATAGTTAAAAAACCTTGAACGGCATCGGCTAAATAACAAAAAGCGCGACGAGCGCTTCCGTCACTTTTCATAATTATATCACGATTGTTGACAATATCAGCTACAAAATCTGCATAGACTCGACCATCATCCAAGCTTAACCCCGGCCCATAAGTATGAAAAGGACGGACAATTTTAGTAGGAATGTTGTATTGATGAAACCAAGAAACACACATATTTTCGCCCATACGCTTGCTTTCAGCATAACAGGAACGAACTAAGGTCGGATCCAGATAACCATAATTATCTTCCCTAATTTGCTCACAAGAGGGATCAACTTTTCCATACACCTCACTACTACTGAAATAGAGAAAGCTTTCCACTTGATGGAGTTGAGCAAGTTCGAGAAGATTATAAGTTCCTACAGTATTCGCTAATAATGTTCCCACTGGATCTTTCCCATAATACTTCGGACTGGCTTGACTGGCAGCATGAATGATAAAATCTATTTTCAAGTCTAAAGAAATCGGACTAGAAACATCCTGCTCAATTAACTCTAAATCGGTTCTATTCTGGTAAAACTCCAATCGTTTTAAGGCTTTCTCCTTATTTCTGACTAAGCCAATCACTTTGATAGAAGAATGTTTTTTTTGTTCATTCAAATAGAGCAAGGTTTCCACGATGTAAGCTGGTAAAAATCCATTGGCTCCCGAAATAAAAACTGTTTTTCCTGCCAAAGTTTGCCAAGGTAAATCAGCTGCAATAATTTGCCTCAAATCTTGTTCAACAATTTTATGTCTCATAATTTTCTAACTCAGAAAAATATTGGTTTGTGATCCCGAATAATATCTAGTATCCCATCGAGGATAGATTTCCTTGCCGATGCTTTTAAGTCTAGCTGATCATTAGCCCAAATAAAACTCTCTAAAAGCCAGCAGCCAAAAAAGCCTGTACCTCCAGTAATAAATATCCGTTGTCCCCGCAATTCCTCCCACAGGGTTTTAGTATGGGCAAGAATGTGATTTAAGTCATTTGTTAGGTTAGGTTGCATCTTCAGCCCCGAATCATTACCAAGATTTCTTCCATGATTTTATCAGCATTTGACAAGTCTCCTACAAGGTTTCTGGTTCAACGCCTATTTCTCTTAATTTTTCAGCTAATTTGTGCCGTAACATTCGCTCCTGTTCGAGTTGATATTCAGTTTGTGCGACTCGTTCACTCCCCCATAATAACAGATTGCCCGACTTATCCCACCAACGCAACCAATAGGCTGTCACTTCAGCTTTTTTTCCCTGCCAGACTCCCAAAAATAAGTTAATCTCTGCTATCCAATAACGATTGTTTTCATCAGGTTTTTG
>NZ_SFBV01000031.1:0-19488 GCF_007095585.1 Microcystis sp. M_OC_Ca_00000000_C217Col | reverse complement strand
CCTACAATCGGCGTAGGGCTAATTCATGAATTAGCCCTACAATCGGCGTTGTCAAATTGAAAGATGCTCCGAATCAGCACCGGAGCATTGCATCTTTCCTCTTCTGATCTGACAACGCCGAAAACCTTGTGGGGTGCGACTTTTAGACTTTTTTTATTAACGATCGCTTTTGATAATTTCCCCGATTGACTCTCATCGGGATTTTGGGACATCCGGCGCGAGAATCATCAATTGTCCCTCCTTATCCTCGCGAATGGCTAGAATCGCCGGACGTTCATTGTCTGCCGACTGAGGGGATAACCCGCGAAAAACATAAGTCCAATTATTATTTTGAATTAATAAACGCCAGACTCGCGGGGGATTAACTTTACTATCATTCGTTTCTTTTCCCCGCAGCTCTTCGAGTAATTTGGTCTCACCGATAATTCGATAACCCTTAAGAGAAGGATCGGTAAAAACATCCTGCGGATTCCGACCGATCGCTATCTGTTTTTCTGGTAAAACTAAAGTGATAACCGGTAAGGTAGAAGTATCATTAACTGCATCGCGACGGGCATCGATCGATCCCTGAATTCGGGCTAACCAAAAAAGGATAATTAATAGCCAAATAACAGCGATCAAATCTTTTCGGAGAGATTCGGGAATTCCCCGGACTAATAAACCTAGGAACTGAAATTTTTGATGAAATTTCCGTTTAGATTGACTGACAATTGCATAGGATGGCAGGGGAGACAAAATCCAGAGAGTAAATTGAATCGCAAAGGCAACGGCAACCAGCGCCAGAAACGTTCGCAGCAACGCCCCGAAATCGCCACAGAAGACCTGTATCGGCACGAAAAGGAAGGAACGCAAGGGCAAGTCTAGACGGTTAATCTCAAGGCTAAACCAGCCGAAATAGGCCCACCGATAGATCCATCCCGTAAAATAGAGAAAAATCCCCAGCAAACCGAGAAGACTGGCGAAGGTTCCTAGTATCTGTGTTCCGGGAGGGGGAGAATTCGGAGCGCTCACGGCAAAATGTCCCTGATTGGCGTTTTCGATCGCTATCCTACTCGATCGATCGGGTTCTATCGCCAGTTCTTTGTATTTTATCAAGGAGAATAACCATGTCCATCGACGATCCCCGACAAGTTCGTTTTTTAATTGAGAAAATGGAAGCGAGTTTACCAATCCCTGTGCGTGCAACTCCCGAAACGTTAAAACTAGCTGAAACAAAAGGCGAGCGATACAAACCCGATCACCAGTTTTCGATCGATAAAATTTTCTACATGGGAGACGAGGGGGGAATTATTTGTTCCCTAAAAAACGAATCGGGAAAACAAACGAGTCTTGTCTGTTCTTTAACCCATCTACGCATCGATAACTCTCATCCGTTAGCGGCGGATATTCAATCCTACCAGAAAAAGCGATCGATGCGGATCGCACTACAGGATGGTAAAACCGGAAAAGCCCTCCGTATTGCCAAACAAAACCGCCCGAACAAAGGTTTCGGAAAGTAAAAATATATTGACAAAAACCGCAGGTTGGGTTACGAATATCGCTAACCCACCGCATCCAATTATATTCGGGGAATAGGAATTTGATTAGTTCGTTGCTACCAGATCGTATTAACCGTTGATAATTGAATTTTTCGATCTCGGCTAATTAAGGGAACGTTTAAATATAGGGCGGTTGCCGCAATAATTCGATGTAAAGATACCAGATAACTGCATGAGTATCTAAGTAGCTGGTTATAATTAAATTTAAAATGGATTTTAGGTTCGATCCCCCCCTGCCCCCCTTGATAAGGGGGGTGCCGATCCCCCCTGCCCCCCTTGATAAGGGGGGTGTCGATCCCCCCTGCCCCCCTTGATAAGGGGGGTGTCTGATAATTTTTAACGCCTACCTACTTAAAACTGCTTTTAACACTTAAAGATCCTCTGCCGTAAAATCTCCCCACGCTTCTCGTCGGGTTTTATCGATATCTTCAGCCGAGGGAGCCTGTCCTAAATCGGCGCATATACCCCATAAAGAGGGACGGGGTTGATTAACTTCTGCCGATTCCGATGCCATTTCTGCGGTAATTTTTTCGATCAGTTGCCGTTTCTCGATTGCGGATAATTTTTCCGCCCACCGCATTAGCTCTTGTAGAGTCATATTTCTATCGCTTACCGCATAAAGGAGTACCTTCATAAGTTTTAACATAAAGAGAAGATAAAACGCTTCCCCTTTGACAATCCCGACGCTAAAATATGGAAAAAACCCTCTAGAAAAAACCCTAGGCTGGGTTACTGTTACTCCTAACCCACCGCATCCAAGATCGAAAACAGAACCAACTAAATCCCGATCATTCAGGCAAGGTAAAGATGAAAAAACTCTACCCAATAATAACCGCAACTAGCCTAGTTTTTATCGCCTCTCTTGCTGGCTATCATCTACCGGCCACCGGCGATCGATCTCCCGTCAAGAAAATCCCGGTATTCATGCCGGATGATACAAAAGTATCTTTAAAAAATGGCACTTCTCTATCTGGGAGATTAATCAAGTTCGATTCTCCAACAAAAACGATCGCTTTAGGGAGAGAATCAAAAACAAAAGAAGTCGCAATGAAAGAGATCAAACAGATATAGTTTCAAGGCAAAGTAATTATCAAAAGCGGGGAGCTTGTTATTCGTGGGGAAGGGGGATCAAGCAATCCAAACCAGAATAGACAACGCTGGCAGGAACCTTTACAGAACTTCAAAATTATTGATGTTAATGAAGGAAAAGCGGAAGTAACTTTAACCTCGCTAGATTCTCTAGAAATAGGAGGGATCGAGGATGTGGTGCGTAACAGTTCCTACGTTGTTGAGGAAATTAAATTCAACCCCTCGGACAAAATTGAGATTCAAGTAAACCCCCATTAAAATTTACAAAAGATAGGTCTATTTTTTAGGCAATCAAGGAAGACTTTAAATAGGAAAATTGGCTGATGTATTGTTCGATTGTTTTTGGTGATAATGGATCGTTTAATGTCGGGTTAGCGAGGTAAAAAATGATGTCATTGATGAGATTTTCCTCATCTGTTTTATAGGCGATATCTTCTCTGCATTCGATGGCATCGGCCCAGTTTTCTAGGTCGGTGGCAGATAGAGCGTTATTGAGATAGCGATCGAGAATATCGATCAGATGCTCTTTTTTTAGGGTGATAATTGCTTCGCTACTGTCCCAAGGAAAGGTTTTTAGGATAGGGAGAATAGTTGATAGGGGTTGGTCAAAGTTGACTAGGGCGTCGAGGTATTCTTGTCTAGTTTTCATCGATCCCCCCTGCCCCCCTTGATAAGGGGGGTGCCGATAGGCGGGGGGATCCCCCTTGATAAGGGGGGTGCCGATAGGCGGGGGGATCCCCCTTGATAAGGGGGGTGCCGATCCCCCCTGCCCCCCTTGATAAGGGGGGTGCCGGTCCCCCATGCTCCCCTTGATAAGGGGGGTGGCGATCCCCCATGCTCCCCTTGATAAGGGGGGTTTCTGATAATTTTTAACGCCTACCTACTTAGTAATTATAATCTTTTGATAACTGTCCATTTTGAACGCCGATTAAAGGGGAAACTATGAAAATAAACTATGATCGAGCCGCTAATGCCGCTTATATTCGTCGTTTTGAGGGAAAGGTTATTGATTCTGAGGAAGTAGCGCCGGGGATTGTCTATGATTACGATGAGACGGATAGGATTGTGGGGATTGAGATTTTAGCAGTCAAACAGAGAACGGCCGAACAATTCAAAAATATTGATTTTCCGTTGGAAGAGAGTGAAAAACAAGAGATTAGACAATGGTTCGGAAAGTTAATACTAAATTGTTAAGTGATGTGAGAAATTCAGGAAATATGGGAGGTGCTATAATTGACATATTTACTCAGTCAAAAAACGATGATTAAGTTAAAAGTCACAACGGTAGGGAACTCTATGGGGGTGATTTTCCCGAAAGAGTTGGTGGAGAAGCTGCGCCTTAGTAAAGGCGATATGCTCTACGTCTTGGAAACGCCGAATGGCTTTGAGCTTACACCCTACGACCCCGAATTTGTCCAGCAAATGGAAGTGGCGGAGGAAGTGATGCGCGAAGACTGGAATGTTTTGAGAAAGCTGGCAACT
Source organism: Microcystis sp. M_OC_Ca_00000000_C217Col (assembly GCF_007095585.1). NCBI lineage: Bacteria > Bacillati > Cyanobacteriota > Cyanophyceae > Chroococcales > Microcystaceae > Microcystis > Microcystis sp. M_OC_Ca_00000000_C217Col. The sequence continues at coordinate 15,379 of NZ_SFBV01000031.1, read as the reverse complement.
TAGGCTCATGAACCAGCTAATCTGGATAGCTGATGGGGTAGCTCTCGCGATTCATCACCGCCAAATAGCCGAGCATGGTGGATTAGAGGGTATTCGAGATGAGTGGTTGCTAGAAAGCGCACTTTCCCGACCGCAAAATCTTCTGGCTTATTCTGAGTCGCCTCCTGACATGGCTTCTTTGGCAGCAGCCTACGCTTATGGGATTGTCAAGAATCACCCTTTTGTAGATGGGAAGTAGTTATGATTGCCGCATCATTTTCTATTTAGAACGAGACGAAAAAACTTAAACAGATAGGATAGTTTTGATTAACATTGGAACTCATGATGAGGTAGATTAACTAATAACTGATAGCGGAAATAACTATGAATCCCAAATTTTACGCATTACTTACCCTTTCCCTAGTGGCTACCGTCACCCTACCAGTTGTTAACAGGAAACTCTCCTCTCTCGTCCCTGCGGTAATAGCGCAAAATACGGATGGGAGGAAAGCAGAAGCCGATCAGCTTTTGCAGCAACGGATTCAACAGGCGATTGAATCTCTTCAGGAGTCTTTAGCTACCAATAGAATGATCCATAGTCGCGAACGGGAATCCATTGACTTAGGCAACTTAGGAATCATTTTCGAGTCTCTCGGACAGTACCAAAAGGCGATCGATTTTTATCAACAGTCTTTAGCTATTGCGAGGGAGATTCGTGATCGCAAAGGAGAAGCCATTTCTTTGGGCAATTTAGGAGCTGCTTACCAATCCCTCGGACAGTATAAAAAAGCAACTGACTATCAGCAACAGTCTTTAGCTATTATCCAGGAAATCGGCTATCGAGACATCGAGTCTTATCGAAAGTATTTAGCTTTGACGAGAGAAAACGGTTATCGAAAAGACGAAGGCATAATACTATTTGTGTTAGGAAACACTTATAACTTCCTCGGAAACTACCAAAAAGGGATCGAGTTTTATCAACAGTCTTTAGCTATCATGAAGAATGTCGGCGATCGCGCTGGGGAAGCTAATTCTTTAGGTGGCTTAGGACTTTCTTACTACTCCCTCGGACAGTACCAGAAGGCGATCGAGTACCTTGAACAGTCTTTAGCAATCTTGAATAAATACGATTCTAATGGTGATGGCTTATTCGATGACTTTATAAACATAAGACCCATTAATTTAAAAACAATAATACTATTTAATTTAGGAAATGCTTACTACTCTCTTGGACAGTACCAAAAGGCTATTGACTATTTTAGACAATCAGAATCACTGTATACGGCGATAGGAACCGCATCTCAACGAATTGATAGGGGGAGAGAATACGCCTTTATCCCAGCAGCAATCGCTCGAACCTTTACCGACCAATTCGATCTCCGTAGAGAAACTGACCGAATATTTAATGAAGCTCTAACAGCATGGTATTCGGAACCAGCAGAATTAATAAGGCCACTTTCAATCAATGAAAAGAGCAGAATTAAATCGGCTAGTGAAAACCTAAAAAAAGCACTCATTGGTTATCAAAAATTAGGAGATAAACCAAAACAAGAATTTATCTTTTCCACATTAGGAGATATTTGTATATATTCAGTAGGAAATGCTTACTACTCTCTTGGACAGTACCAAAAGCCTATTGAATCTTATGGAAATACATTAGAATGTCTTAATTTTTACCAACAAGCACTAACTATACATCAATCTCAATATCAGCCTCTAGTAAATCGTGTAACAGAATCAGCATATCTCGTTAAGATTGGCCGTACTTACGCTGAATTAGATGATAAAAAGAATTCGATTAGTTACTTGCAGAAGGGTATTCTTATTCTTGATCAATTGGCTATGGATAAAACTCTGTCGGAATTCACAAAATCCGAATATATTCTATTCATTAAAGGCAATTCACTTCAGGCTCTCTGTCAGGTATACGTCAAGTTTGATGAAAAGCAGAAGGCACTAGATTGTTATAATCAAATGTTTTCTTTACCGGTTAGATTCGCCGAAGTTACAAGAGTTAGAGGTAATTTGGAAGTTGGTGATTTGTATATGAAGGAAGGAAATAATGAACAAGCACTTACTTACTATCTATCGGCGTTATCAGAATTTATTAAAACTTATGGACAAGAATATAAAGGCAATAAGGAGATGGTTCTGAGCAAAATTGGTATAGCTTACAAGATGCTAAATCGTCCGAGCGAAGCCTTAAGCTATTTAGAGCAAAGTGCTAATCTTATTATTGAGTCACGTCGTGACGTACCTCGTAAATACCGTGAAAAGCATTGGGGAGGTAATGTTTATGTCTTAGAAACGTTTCCTCACCTCATTGACCTCCTCATCCAGCAAAATCAACCCGAAAAAGCATTTGAATGGAGCAACCTCGCCACTACTGCCGATCTCGCCGATTACAATCGCCTGATTAATGCGAAAGTTGCTGATCCCGATGCACAAAAAGCACTTGATAACTGGAACACCGACAATCGACAACTCGAAGGAATGCGCCGACAACTACAGGATAAATACTCGGAAGAACTAGCACAACAGATCCGACAATTCGAGGAAAAAGTATATAAAAATGCGGAAATTATCGGACAGAAATATCCAGAAATTGCTGAACTTTTTGAAACTAAACCCACCGACATCGCCCAACTCCAGAAAAATATCGCTCCTGATACCCTCGTTATTCAACCCGTTACCCTCCGCGATAAAGTCGCTCTATTTCTCGTTACTAGAGAAAAATTAATCGTTATTCAAAGTGATGCAAAACGCGATGATTTTAATCAACTTGTCAGTCAATACCGTACCCAATTAGCCGACTATAAAAATGCCGACTACCTCGTTACCGGTAGTAAATTATACGAGATTTTAATCCGTCCCATTGAGTCCCAAATCGCCACCAGTTCCCCGAAAAATATCGCTATTATCGCTACCGGACAACTGCGCTATATTCCCTTTGAAACTCTCTACGATAAGAAAAATGACCAAGTTCTCCTAGAAAAATATCCAATTTATTATTTAACTCGCATCTCCACATCTACCCCTCCCGCGACCGAAAGAAAACCCTTACAAGGCCTAGCATTTGCTAACCCTAAACCCACCCAAGAAGAACTTAAAGGCACAGAAATAGAAGCAGAAACTATCAGCAAAATCTTTCCGGGAAGTGAAAAATATCTCGGTACAAACGCAACTCTAGATATATTCAAAAAACAAGCCTTTCGCTTCTCGATTTTACACTTAGGAACTCACGGCTGTTTTAAGCGTGCTGGCTGTCCTAATTTGGATATGCAAGCTAATACTATTCTTTTCGCCAATAAAGAGCAATATAACATCGCTGATGCCGCATTATTAGGCTTAAAAAATACCGAATTAATCACCCTGAGTGCCTGTCAAACCGCCAAGGAAGCCAACGCAGACGGACAGGAAATATCGGGACTTGCTTACGTCCTAGAAAGAGCCGGCGCTAAATCAGTAATAGCCAGTCTTTGGAACGCGCCTGATGGCACAAAATTTGAAGACAAATCCTATGAGGCAATTAATTCGATTATGATGGCTGAATTCTATCAAAATCTCCAGAAAGGAATGAGCAAAAGCGCATCGATGAGAGAGGCAAAATTAAGCCTGATCGAAAAGTATCCCCACCCTTATTTTTGGTCGCTATTTATTTTGATTGGGGATGCCAATTAGGTAGGCGTTAAAAATTATCAGACACCCCCCTTATCAAGGGGGGACTAAGGGGGGATCGACACCCCCCTTATCAAGGGGGGACTAAGGGGGGATCGACACCCCCCTTATCAAGGGGGGATTAAGGGGGGATCGGCACCCCCCTTATCAAGGGGAAACTAAGGGGGGATCGACACCCCCCTTATCAAGGGGGGGAGGGGGGATCGACACCCCCCTTATCAAGGGGGGACTAAGGGGGGATCGAACCTAAAATCCATTTTTAATTTAATTATAACCAGCTACTTAATTAAGCAGCCGATGATAACTCTCGATCGCTGATAATTAGGATTATTTCCTAACTTTTAACTGCCGACATCTGCCGCATTTCTAAATACACTAATAAAGCGTTAATATCGGCGGGATTGACTCCGCCAATTCGCGAGGCTTGGCCGATGGTGGCGGGTTTAATTTTTGTTAATTTTTCCCTGGATTCCATTGACAAAGTTTCAATTTTCATGTAGTCAATATCGGGGGATAAATGACGGTTACTGTGGCGACTAATTTGGTCAATTTGATTTTGTTGTCGTTTCAGATAACCGGAATATTTAATTTCAATTTCTACCCCTTCTCTTTCGGCTAAATTTATATCGGGATTACCTAAACCATAACGATCAAGATCGAGATAATGCAAGCTAGGACGACGCAGTAAATCCGCTAAAGAGAGAGAACCTTTGATTTTTTGTTCTGTATCCTTAACGATGGCAATTGCCACCTGATCCCGTTCTTTAATTCTGGTTTCGTGTAGGCGTTCTTTTTCAGCGATAATATTAGCTTGTTTGCTCTGGAATAATTGCCAACGCCGGTTATCAATTAAACCAATTTCTCGCCCTAAAGGTGTTAATCTTTGATCGGCATTATCCGATCGCAATACTAAGCGATATTCGGAACGACTGGTTAACATTCGATAGGGTTCCCGCAGATCCTTAGTACACAAATCATCGACCAAAGTTCCTAGATAACTTTCCTCCCGGGGAAAAACAATTAACTCTTTTCCTAAAGCAAACCGCGCCGCATTAATCCCCGCCACCAGTCCCTGGGCTGCCGCTTCTTCATAACCAGTTGTGCCGTTAATTTGTCCCGCACAAAATAACCCCTCAATCTTCTTCGTCATCAGGGTTGGATAACACTGAGTTGCTGGTAAATAATCGTATTCCACTGCATAGGCAGCCCGCAACATCACACAGTTTTCTAAACCGGGTAAAGTCCGCAGCATTGCTAATTGAACATTTTCCGGCAGTCCCGTTGAAAAGCCTTGGATATAAAGTTCAGGAATATCGCGCCCTTCCGGTTCAATAAAAATTTGATGACTTTCTTTATCGGCAAAACGGACGATTTTATCCTCAATACTAGGACAATAACGCGGTCCTTTGGAGTCAATAAAACCGCCATAAATGGGGGATAAATGTAAATTATCTCTGATTAATTGATGAGTTGCCGCCGTGGTGCGGGTGAGATGACAGTTCATTTGTTCCCGTTCGATCCACACCTCCGGATCAAAACTAAACCAACGCACCTCGTCATCGGGCGGTTGCGGTTCCATGCGCGAGTAATCCACCGAACGCTTATCCACACGGGCAGGAGTGCCAGTTTTTAGGCGACCGGTCTCGAATCCGAGACGATTTAGGGTTTCTGTTAAACCCACCGCCGCAAATTCGCCCGCGCGTCCGGCGGCCATAGACTTGCCGCCGATCCAGATTTTGCCGCCTAAAAAAGTGCCAGTGGTTAAAATGACGGCTTTAGCGGCGAAACAAGTGCCGAAATAGGTTTCTACCCCTAAAACTTGCTCATTTGCCCCTAAAATCAGGTCTGTGGCCATGCCTTCCCGAATAACCAGATTTGCCTGGGTTTCGACGATACCTTTCATCACCGCCGCGTATTCCCGTTTATCGGTTTGGGCCCGTAGGGCCCAGACTGCCGGTCCGCGAGAGGCATTAAGAACCCGTTTTTGCAGATAGGTGCGGTCGGCCATTTTGCCAATTTCGCCGCCTAAAGCGTCCACTTCGTGGGTTAATTGGGATTTAGCCGGACCACCGACGGCGGGGTTACAGGGTTGCCAAGCGATTTTATCGAGATTAAGAGTGAGGAGAAGGGTACGACAACCGAGACGGGCGCAAGCTAGGGCCGCTTCACAGCCGGAATGGCCCGCCCCGACGACGATGACATCAAATTCATCTTGAAAGTCTGCGGCTGAGGAGAAAGTCATACTCGATCGAGGGGAAAATTAATTAATCAGGCTAATATTCTAGCAATTTTTCTGAGTTTTCCTCCCAATATAATACAAGAATACTAACTAAGTCATTGACTAACACCAAAGCGATCGCATAAATCTAAAAACAATCTGTATAATCCCTATTTACCCTTGCCTTTTCAGGGCATTACTGGCTAAGTATTATAGGTGCTTATCATATCTTCACGATCGTTTAAAGATTATAATCATGGATTTACTTGCCAATCCCGTCGCTTTGTCGCGGATACAATTCGCCATCACCGCTATTTTCCATATGCTTTGGCCGGTGTTAACCACTGGTATGGGCATCTATCTAGTTATTGTCGAAGGATTATGGCTAAAAACCCGCAATCCTGACTACTATCATCACGCTCGCTTCTGGTCAAAACTCTACATTCTCAATTTCGGCATTGGAGTTGCTTCTGGTTTACCCATGGCTTTTCAGTTTGGTATGAATTGGGCGCCTTTTTCGGAAGCGGTGGGGGACTTTTTCGGAACTATCCTCGGTTTCGAGGGAACCATGGCCTTTATGCTAGAGGCTAGTTTTCTAGGAATTATGCTGTTTGGTTGGGGACGAGTTCCCCCGTTAATTCACTTCCTAGCGACAATTCTCGTCGCTTTTGGGGCTAATCTTTCCACTTTCTGGATTTTAACCGCTAATTCTTGGCTGCAAACCCCCGCCGGTGGCATCTTCGTGGATGGTAAATTTATCGTTCAGGACTACCTACAAGCGATTCTCAATCCCTTCATGGTTAATAGTTTCCTGCATATGTTTTTCGCTACTCTGGAAACTTCTTTATTCGTCATTGGTGGGATTAGTGCTTGGTATTTGCTCAATAAACGTCACATTAGCTTTTTTAGTCGTTCTCTCAAAATTATTCTTACTCTAGCGATTGTTATCGCCCCCTTGCAAATTTTTGTCGGTCATCTTAGTGCCGAACAAGTGTATCACTATCAACCGGCTAAATTAGCCGCCATGGAAGCGCAATGGGAAACCATTCCTGCGGGAGAAACTGCCGGTTGGAGTTTGGTTGCTTTACCCAAGGATAAAGCGGAGACAAATAGCTGGGAAGTGAAGATACCTAATGCTTTGGGTTATCTTTTGGAATTAAAACCCAAGTTATCGGAACCTGTTCTCGGCTTAAAAACGTGGAAATACGAAGACAGACCGCACATGGTGGGGCTAATCTATTATTCCTTCCGGATTATGGTCGCTATCGGTCTTTTTCTTGCGTCTTTAATGGCTGTAACTGTCGGGCAATGGCTGCGCGGTCAATTATCTAACGAAAAAATCGACAGTCAAAAATGGTTACTACGCGCTTGGGTTTTTGCGGCCCCTCTGGGTTATCTTGCGGTTGAAACTGGTTGGATTGTCCGTTGTGTCGGTCGTCAACCCTGGACGGTTTACAATCAAATCCGGACGGTGGATGCTGCTTCTAAACTGCCCGCAGGCGAGATTTTAACCTCTTTAATCGGAATTACGGCGATTTATGTTGTTTTCTTGGTTTCTGCTCTCTATTTCGGCAGTCTTATTATCCGTCAGGGACCCAATCTTAACTTACCACTGCCGGGGACTCAAGAGGAAAAAGTGACCTCACAGGAAGCGAATCCCCGTTCCCTAGAAGCGCAACAATAGGAGGAACTATGGAACCGTTACAGTATTTTTTGCCGCAAATTTGGTTTTTTATTCTGGGTTTATTCCTGTTTCTCTACGTCCTCCTCGATGGTTTTGACTTGGGGGTGGGAATTCTTTCCCTGACTTCCTCCTCCGAGAAGCGTCGCAGTATTTTAATGACCAGTTTGGGCAATGTTTGGGATGCTAACGAAACTTGGATTGTTTTGATGGGGGGTTCCCTGTTTGGGGCGTTTCCCCTAGCTTACGGGACAATTTTAAACGCTTTATACTTGCCAGCAGTGATTATGGTGGTGGGGCTGTTATTTCGGGCTGTTTCCTTCGAGTTTCGTGAACATTCTCGTCGCAAGTTGTTCTGGAATTATGCCTTCGGACTCGGCAGTTTTTTGGCCGCTTTGGGGCAAGGATTCGCCCTCGGTGCGGTTTTTGAGGGCATTAAAGTGGATGAATTGGGTCATTTTGCCGGCGGCCCCTTTGATTGGTTAACATGGCGATCGATTCTAGTGTCTCTAACTTTAATCCAAGCTTATGTTTTAGTGGGTTCCACTTACCTAATTCTGAAAACTACGGGTAATTTACAGGAAGTTCACTATAAAACGGCAAAAATTGCCGCTATTACCACTTTTATCGGTGCTATCTTTATCACCATCAGTACGCCGCTGCTTTCTGACCATATCCGTCAGCGTTTATTTGACCCTCGACTAATTTACATCTTTATCCTCATCCCGATTTTAGCTGTGGTCTTACTGGGTTTATTACTGCGGAGTTTGCAACTAAAGGAAGAAAACACCCCGATGGTGTGGACAGTATTGCTGTTTATGCTCTCTTTTATCGGTTTGGGATTGTTGATTTTTCCCGATATTATTCCCCCGTCCGTGACAATTTATCAAGCGGCAGCCGCCCCTAGTTCTTTGGTGTTTATGCTGACTTTTGTGGGTTTTTTAATCCCAATTTTACTAGCCTATACAGTTTATAATTACATCGTTTTTCGGGGTAAAATTACTGCTGAATCCTACGGAGAATAGATGAGGTTGCCGATTTCAGACATGAATCTTCTTTGGTGGTATTTTTAAAGGGAAACTCTCGGCTAAAATCGGGCTTTACTTTCGATTTTATCATTCAATCCAAGCTTTTGGGGGGTAGAACCCCCCGCGCATTATTTCTTCAGTGGGATGCTTACAGGCAGTTGTTGATACATTTGTAATGATTTAAGAGTCAATAATAATTGCTGATTGTCGGTATTTATGCAAATGACAGATTTCAGACATGAATCTTCTTTTGTGGTATTTTTAAAGGGAGACTCTCTAAGCTGATGCTAAACTGTATTTACTCTAGGAGATCTTTGGGTGTAATTAATTCGTAACGCTCGAAGGGTTGATGAATCCAGGGATTATCGGGGTAATATTCCACATAATAGTCAGGTTTGATTCTTGATGCTGCTTTGTACCAGATCACCGCAGTTTTGATATTGGTAATCCCGTATTTTTCCTGTAACAAAATCGAGGTTTTTTGGAGAGTGATTCCCGAATCGACTAAATCATCCACTAATAATAAGGGACTCTTTAATTGGGCTTCGATCATGGCTAAATTCGAGGAAATAGTTAATTCTCCCCGAATTTGATGATTTTGCCCCCCGTAGGAAGCAGCATAGAGAATGGCTAGGGGTTGACGAAAAAGACGACAGAGAATGTCACCGACGCGCAATCCTCCCTTAGCTAAACAGACAATCTGAGCAAATTGCCAACCAGAACGATCGATTTTTATTGCTAATTTTTCGATCAGACGATGGTATTCATCCCAAGAAACATAGACATCGGCCATATTTTCGATTCTCGATTGATAATTACTTATTTTCGGCAGGTCGATCACTACTCCAGGCCCACCAAACTCGATCGCATTGACAATGATAGAATTCCTGCCATTTACGTCGAGAATCTTCTCCTAAAACGGGAGCGCGGCGATTGATCCAAACGGCCTGAGCTTCTTTAGCTTTTGCCCCACAGTAAGGACAACAAAAATTGTAGGCGTGAACAGCATTCTCTGTCCAGTCAGGGGGAAAGGGACTAAAAGCATCCATAATCTCTAAAATATAAGAGTAATAACTAGAAAAACTGGGTCAATAGACAATCTCCTTGTTTACTTTATCACTAAAAAAATATGGCTAAAGGGGATCAAATATACGCTTATCGGGAATTGCTCAATCTTCAGGGTGTTTATGCTCATCATGGCATCGATTGCGGTGATGGTAGCGTCATTCATTACCGAAAACCGAGCGAGATTGTCGAACGAACTTCCCTAGAAACTTTTGCTAGGGGCGGTAAAATCTATGTGGTGCGCTATGTAGAGGTGGGATTTTCCTTTATCCCCGATGTGGTGGTAGAAAGGGCGCTAAGTCGTCTGGGGGAGCAGAAATATAATCTTCTTTTTAACAACTGCGAACATTTTGCCACTTGGTGTAAGACCGGTATTAGCAAAAGTCAACAGATAGAAGAATTTATCCCGATTATTACCCATTTACAAGCGGTGGGACTCTACGAACCTCTGAAAAAATCCCTCATCGGAGCCGACCCCAACAATGCCCAAACCCTGTTAACAGGGGCTTTAAGCAATCTTAAGGTCAGTTGGGATGAAATTCAACCCCAGTACAAAAAAGCCATTCAAGAAGCAGAAACATGGAATCGAGTAGCGATCGAAGCTTTAAGCAAAAATCGCGATGATTTAGCCCGGGAAGCCCTGAAACGCAAGGTAGAAGCCAAAAAACAGGCAAAACGCCATCAGGAACAATTGGATCAAATAGCGGCCATGACCGAAAATGTTCTTAAAAGTCTGGTGATTGCTAACGGTTAGTCTGGATGTCAGTAAACTGTTCAGTATCTAAACCTCTGCCAATTGCCTCGGTTGATTCCCCTCCACATCAGGTAATTTTAGTCGCTCGCCATGGAAATCTGGATTATTTTACGTTTTTCAATCGCCGCTGCCATTATCGCTTTAGTTTGCTGGTCTTTAACCAGTGCCGTGCGCGATAGTTGGCAAGTTGCCCGACGGATGCACTCCATCCCTTGCTCCCACTGCCGCTACTTTACCAACGATTATCGCCTCAAATGTAGTGTACAACCCAGGAGCGCCAACACCGAACAAGCGATCGACTGTGGCGATTATTTTCCTGATGCCTAGTCTGCCATAATACCGAAAAGCTTTTCGAGATGGTGCGAAATTTGCTAGTCTAGGCTAAATAGGTCTGAAATAGTATAGAAAAGTGGATACAATTATTGGTCGGGGCAAAACAGCCCGTAGAGCTTACGGTATCGATGAAATCGCACTTGTACCCGGAGTGCGAACCCTCGATCCTAGTTTAGCCGATACCCGTTGGTCTCTCGGCAATATCGAGCGGGAAATCCCGATTATCGCCAGCGCTATGGATGGGGTGGTGGATACTAAAATGGCCGTCCTTCTCTCCGAGTTGGGGGCGCTAGGGGTACTAAACCTCGAAGGTATTCAAACTCGTTACGAGGATCCTAACCCGATTCTCGATCGCATTGCGGCGGTCGGCAAAGCAGAATTCGTCGGTTTAATGCAGGAACTCTACGCAGAACCGATTAAACCGCAACTAATCGAGCTTCGTATCCAAGAAATTCAAGAAAAAGGCGGTATTGCGGCAGTTAGCCTCACCCCTGCTGGTGCCGTCAAATACGGTGCGATCGTTGCCCAAGCAGCAGCCGATATTCTCTTTGTCCAAGCAACGGTTGTTTCCACTGCCCATTTATCCCCGGAAGCTATCACCCCCCTCGATTTAGTGCAACTGTGCCAAGAAATGCCCCTTCCCGTGGTTTTGGGCAATTGCGTCACCTATGAAGTCGCCCTTAACCTGATGAAAACCGGGGCAGCCGGGGTTTTAGTCGGTATCGGTCCGGGGGCTGCCTGTACTTCTCGCGGCGTTTTAGGGGTGGGAGTTCCCCAGGCCACTGCTGTGGCCGATTGTGCCGCCGCTAGGGACGATTTTTTCCAAGAAACCGGTCAATACGTCCCCGTTATTGCCGATGGCGGCATTATTACCGGCGGTGATATCTGCAAATGTATTGCCTGTGGCGCTGATGCGGTGATGATTGGTTCTCCCATTGCCCGCTCCTTGGAGGCACCGGGCCGCGGTTTTCACTGGGGTATGGCCACACCTAGTCCAGTTCTACCCCGGGGAACCCGGATTAGTGTGGGCAGTACGGGAACTATTGCCGAAATCCTCGTTGGACCGGCAAAATTAGATGATGGTACTCATAACCTCTTGGGGGCGCTGAAAACCAGTATGGGAACTTTGGGTGCTAAGAACTTAAAGGAAATGCAACAGGTGGAAGTGGTGATTGCCCCCTCGCTGCTGACGGAGGGTAAAGTCTATCAAAAGGCCCAGCATTTAGGTATGGGTAAATAAAAGTTATCGGTGAACAGTGATCGGTTATCTGCTTCTCGGAGCAGTTTTTGATTTTTGCCAGAGATGGATTTTCTGCCTGGGATTACCATCACCTTCAGGTTCGGTTCTACCGACCCCCACTATCTCAAAAAACTGTTAAATTGGAAGGGAGCGTCTCATTTATGCAAGCGAGTAATTATACTTGTCCCTAAAACTGGTTTCTAGCAAGGCTTTCAAAATAGCTTGACATAAAACCTGATTTAGGGGTTACAAAGGTGAAATGCTCCCAATTGGAAGAACCAAAAGGATAATTTAAAAAAATTGAGTTAAGGAGATCAAAGGTGTATAGAGAAAACGATCGCCCTCACAATTTATTCGGTACCGATAGTGAATTTTCCGAGAGTTTGTGGCAGTATGTCCAGACCTTAAGTCCAGAAACAATCGCCCAACTCTCGAAACCGGAGTCCCAAGAGGTTTTCCAAGTGATGGAACGCAACATTATCGGACTTTTGGGCAACCTTCCTTCGGAACATTTCGGGGTCACTATCAGTACCAGTCGCGAACATCTGGGCCGGTTATTGGCCTCAGCAATGATGAGTGGTTACTTTCTCCGCAATGCTGAACAGAGAATGAATTTTGAAAAATCCCTCGCTACTCTCCAGAGCGGTTCTAGCGATGTTTAAGGTTTAGCGGTAGTTAGGTTAGTTGGAAAGGGAAAAATAAGCAATCGGCAATCAGCTATCAGTTGTCCATTTTTAGTTGTCTTTTATTGCATTAGTTAGCCATATAATTATAGAGAAAGGCATTTAGCGATTTTTGTCAATTGTTTTTGCTCTAGAGCGAACTAATCAATTAAGTCTCTTGCCAGATAAGGATTTAGTCGATTTATGCCCCCCTATCGAACCATAATAAGTAACGAAGAGCCATATAACTTTTATCTGACTGATAACTGATAACTGATAACTGATAACTGATAACTGATAACTGATAACTGATAACTGATAACTGATAACTGATAACTGATAACTGATAACTGATAACTGATAACTGATGACTGATAACTGATGACTGATGACTGATGACTGATAACTGATAACTGATTAAAGACAGTTTTGCTGCCAGAGTAGTTCTTTTTCGATTCCCTGTTTTTCTCCGGGGGGGACAGTCCTTTCCCGCATGATATAAAGTTGCAGGGATTTAATCTGTTGATCCCTACCGTGCTGCTGATTCCAGTTTTGACAGAGATACTGACCAAACTCTCCATAAACTGACCGACCGATAGCTCGATTAAGATTAATAAAATATACTCGCCACTGCATGGTTTTATACAAACGATTGCGATCGCTTTCGGTGGGTTTATCCCAAATTACTGGCTGTCCTTCTCTAAATATATCTACCGTGGAACCATCGGCTAATTGACTGACTGCCACAAACCAAGCATCATCCCGAGGCGGACTAGGGGAGAAAATAGTCCAATACTGGTCTAAACGAGTTATTCTTGCCAGAATATCAATTGTATTAAAAGTACGACGGGTGAGCAAGCGATCGAGGGACTGAATTAAAGGTGTATTTAAATCGCCTCTAATGGCCGATTGCCGGACAAAACTGCGTAAATTCCAGATACTGGTCAACAAGAAGAAGAAAATTACCAAAATATTTAAAGGTAAAGAGGATTTAATCGTCAGGGGACGAAACTTGAGAGGTTTGGTGAAATTGCCCATAAAACGACGATGGGAGGCAATCCACTCATAAATTCTCGTTCCCAGGGACATAAGGGGCGGTAAACGCAAAATTGGTGCTAAAAACCAGAAAATTGGCGAAAGACTGACAATATAAACCAATGCTGACCATTTAAACTGACGTTTTCCCTGCCAATCTTCCACCACCCAAGAATTTTGGGCCACCATATCCTCGTATATTGAGGGGTTATCCTGAGCGACTAACAGGGGAGTGCCGGGTAAAATGAGAAACGTGCGGAGAAGATGAACAACTTTCTTGCAAAATCCACAATCTCGATCATAATTAATCCTTAAACCTTCTCTTTCTGGGTTTATTATCCGTTTTTGTCCCCAATCCCAGACAAGACTAGGTATGATGGGCAACCAATGGGTAACACTCAAGAAAGGGAAAACCCCTAAATGTAGAATCAGTGCAAAAACCGTATGCAAGAAAATAAAGGAAACTACGGCGATTATTTTAAATAAACTATTGCGAAAGGGAACAAACATCAATAGCGGACCGAACCATTCAAAGCCTAGGGCTGAAATTGTCAGGAATTTGAGGAATTGCTGCGGTAAAGTCAGTAAAAAACTCCCGAAAGCGGTAGCGTATTGATCGTAACTAAGAGAGTAATAAACGGCTGTACCGTCGGGCCACCAAGTCTCACTTTTGAGTTTAAAAACCACTGACCACATATAGATATAACACACCTGTATCATAAAAGCCACCGTGGCAGCCGAAACTACGCGCTTGGGTAGGGGGTTGGGATTGGTGTTTAAGGCACTTTCCACGGAATAACAGGCACCGAGGGGTAAAAACATCGCCCAGAATAATACTGCCCGGATTACGTCATCGGCGGCAAATAGTAACAGGGGGTTGCGATGATGTAAAGAGACGATTAGCGCCCAAGTGGCGATCGTGGCTAAACGGGTATGATAGCCAATTAAAAGCAATAATGCGATCGCTATAGCGACAATAAACAGGATACTCTGCACCAGTACCGAGTCACTGAGAGCAAAAATCGACCAGTAAAAAGGACTAGCAGAAACTTTCGATAAGCTTCCTAGGGGTAAAACCCCTAATTCGCTGTAATGGGCAGTTACTTGGCTAAAACGAACTGATAAATCCACTAAAACCACTAACGCCAAGGCAATGCGAAATAAAGCCAGCGATCGCAGGTCAAACCCGAAAATCTCTGCCAGTCTTTGTCTAAATGATTTTGTCATTATCGCCATAGGATGATGATTCCCTCCACTTCTTCAATAAACCTACTTTTTGACTCTCCCCCGCTAACCGCTCGCACGGTGTAGCGGGGGATTCTTGGTTCATCTGCTCTTGACTAGATCAAACAGGTTTAACTGAACGATCCCCGTTAGATCGCCTCCGCAAGCGTTTTCTAACAGGGTCAGTCCGACCGCGTTTTTTCCTCGGTTCTCGATTACCTTCGCCGATGCCGTATCTCTCGGTTCGATGTGACCACAAGAATCGCATCGGTGAACTCTTTCCGATAACGACTTTTTACCAGTGAACGCGCCACAATTAGGACACTCTTGCGAAGTTCCGTTTTTATCAACCTTAAGATAATATCGCCAATTCAAAAATGAAACGCATCAACCTCAAGAGTTGACAAAGAAAGGCTCATCAGGTACTGTCTGATCATTAACAAAAACAAATCAGACCCAAAAACGAAGCCCCCAACATCTTA
>NZ_SFBV01000309.1:0-7358 GCF_007095585.1 Microcystis sp. M_OC_Ca_00000000_C217Col | reverse complement strand
ATAATCGATTACTTTTTTTCTCAAGTCTAGGCTATAAGACATTTTTCTGTATGGGTTGCTCGTTTCCCTTTATTTTACCTTATTTTTCCCTCGTCTCACACTTATTTGAAACTGATAACTGATAACTGATAACTGATAACTGATAACTGATAACTGATAACTGATAACTGATAACTGATAACTGATAACTGATAACTGATAACTGATAACTGATAACTGATAACTGACAACTGATAGCTATAAAAAAACCGACCAACAAGAGAGAATTCCCGTCAGTCAGTCGGTGATGATAGGCCGAATTTTACTCAGCTTTATTTCTTAGCGGGGGCAGCCTTAACGAGTTCCAATTCACTTTCAGCGAAGTTATTGGTATTCAGTCCACCGGCGCTACCACTAAAACCGTGGTAGTTAACAGTGTTAAAACGGACGATAACGGGATAGAGGATACCACTTTTGTCAACACTGGCTACGGTTCCTACATCGTTGTACCAGTAAGACTCTTTACGTTTGATTCTAACTTTGGCTCCGCGTTCGATTCCTGGCATAGGTGTTTTTTTTTAGGGTTTAGTTAACAGGTTACAATCAGAGCGAGTTTGCCGAAAGGGTTTTTACTTTAAGTTTTATTGCAAATCTTGCCACTCCACTGCCACGAAATGCCCCGAACGTCCCCATAGGTCTGCCTTTGGGGCAATGTTAACGATTGTTAAGTTAAAGGGAATGGCCGTGGTCAGGTATTTTTGGGCCGACATTCCCACATCCGGCCCGATTTGAAAAGCGGTGGCGGTGGCTAAACCTAAGCCTAATAACTGAGAAATCGGACCTCTGGGTAAGAGAAGATGAGTTCCTAAGGCTAAGCCGGCGGTTAAGGCTAAAGTTACCGATAAATTGGTGCCACAACGCGGATGTAATGCCAATTGCCCCTCGCCATTTTTGAGACGATGGAGTGCCTGTTTGGCGGCGATTCGCAGTTCATTTGTATTAATCTGTCCGTAGAGATAAAAACCCCTATCGGTGGACAGTCCCCCCAGGGCCTCGTTATCCGCAGGGGAGCGGTCAAAAGGCGATTGACGACGGGCAGCCATTTCGCTTAATACCCAGACGGTGGCGTGTTCCAAGGCGTGAACCTGTCGCAGGGTGAGAAATTCTTTGAAACCGGGGATAAAGCCGATTTGTGCCAGTAAATCGCTGTCTTGCTGGGGCGAAGGGTTAAACCAGTCAAAAGAGGGGTTAGAAGGGCTACTAGAGGTCATAAAGTTGCGCTAGGGGGAGTTTTTTCGAGGAATATGAGGGTGCTATCGGGTTGCAAGGCGGTGTCCCAGTCGGTGTCTTGAATGGGAATTGACCAGGGTGGTTTCGACAAAAAGGGGAGAATCTGACCACCAGGGAACTGCTGCTAGTTCTTGCTTTAGGTAAGAAGCGAAAGGATTCCAGTTATCTCGATTGCTGGTCTTGGTCATAGAAACTATAGTCAATTAGCTGTCTAAATAGGCGTTAATGATAGCAAGAGCCACTAAGGGAGCGGTAATTGTTCTCAAAATGCGTTTTCCCAGTGATACAGGCACAAAATCAGCAGCGATCGCTTGTTCTATTTCTGTCTCCGTCCATCCCCCTTCAGGTCCAATGGCCATGGTTATCTCGGTTGATGTTTGTAATTGAGAAAGTAGCGGGGCCACTGTTCTACGGGTAACACCAATATAACAAGTTGTCTGTGGGTTAGCTCCCCGCTTAAGGATGGCTAAAAATGGCTGTGGTTCTTCGATAATGGGAATAATCTGTCTTTCTGATTGTTCTACAGCTTCCCGGGCAATTTTTCGCCAACGGTCAATTTTTTGAGGACTAGGATTGACTAAACCGCGTTCTGTCAGCAGCGGGATAATCCGATAAACTCCTAATTCGGTGGCAGCGCGAACGATATCATCAAAGCCATTTTTGGGAATTGCTACCATTAAATTCACTTGTACTGGTAGTTCGGTGGTTTCGTTTATCGCTTCTAAAAGATGGGCCGAATTATCAATTATTTCCGCTAACCACGCTTGTCCTTGTCCATTTAGGGCAATAAAATGGTCATGGGATTTTAAACGAACAACTTTTTTAAGATAATGACTTTGTTCGGGTGTTAAGGCAATTAACCCGTTTTCTAGGGTGTTAAAATCAAGAAGAAGACGGTAATACAAGGCGGTTTAGTCTATATTGCTATTGTGTTCAGAATCACTGTCAGCTATCTATTTTAGCTTTTATGGTGTTTTTGTATAAGGTTGAGAGTAGATTAGCTTATAGCAGTTATCTTAATGGTGAAGTACGAAGTTTTCCTTTTGGGTAGTCGGTCGTCAATACCAAATTAGGTTATACTTCATATTTACGCTTAAGGCTGTAAGTTACTATGGTCTTACCTACTCAGATCTGTTATAAAATTTATCATCATCAAGGTATCTCTTTGCCAATAGGAATTAAGACTTGACAATCCCCACTACCCAACCCACAAAAAATTCATGGACATAACTGCTAAAATTGAAGAACTGGCACAAAAATATGAGATACCTCCCCAACTGCTAAAGGAAGCGATGGTTTTAGAAGTAGCAAAAATTACTCTAAAAAATCGGCGGCTATCACCTAAAATTGTCAAACTTATCGAAAAATATACCGACTCCCCACAATCATAAATTTTATAGATATCTTGCATAATTTATTTTTGGTAAGTAGGGAGGCACAATTATTTGTAGGATGGGTTAGCGGTAGCGTAACATAATCGGGCGTTGGGTTTCATGCTTCAACCCAACCTACGTTCATCTTAAATTTCACCCAACCACTTAGTTTAAAAACGACAAAATTAAATATTAAGTCGCATAAAATATCTAAATAAACCATTCTTAATTTTCCTGATTACTGACTACTGGCTACTGACTCCTAACCAACCACAAAATTTTTGATTTTTACAAGAGTTATTATGACTTTGAGACTGAAACAAATTCGCTTAACTAATTGGAAATGTTATCCTAGTCAAAATATTACTTTTAACCTGCATCCCGACAGAAAAATTCAGATTATCTTCGGTAATAATGGCCACGGTAAAACTTCTCTGATGACAGGGATTTTATGGTGTCTCTATGGGGTAGATATTGTATCTAAAGAGACTCTGAAAACCTATTTTTATCGAGGTAAGGATGATTCTTCACCGGCAATAGAAATGCGGGTAGAATTAAATTTTACTAGAAACGAGAAAAATTACTTTATCAGTCGCACAGCGAAATTAAACGTTAATGGTAGCACTTCTTATCCCAGCGTAGAGGAAGCATTATTTTATGAAGATGGAACCATGAGAAGTAACTCTAGGGAATATATCGAAGCATTGCTTCCTAAATCTATTCGAGATTTTTTCTGTTTTGATGGCTCAAAAATAGAACAATATACCCAGATAACTCAAACTAAAGCAGCAAAAGAAGCAATTGAAAAAGTTTTGGGTATCCCGGAATTAAGAAATCTACGCAATGATACAGAAAAAGCCTTACAAGAATTAGAAAACCGTTTAAATAAAGCAGAGGGAACCAGTCAAATTTTTAAAGATAAGCTGCAACAATTGCGAGAATTAGAAGAAGAAATTGCTTTTCAACAAGGTCAGCTTAAAAATGCCAAAGATAGCGAAAAAGATGCTATAATTATCTACCAAGTCGCTCAAGAAAAAGCCGCTCAGATTGAAAGTTTACGAGAAAAGTTAGAGGAAATTCATAACTTAGAGAAAAAGCGTATCGGTTTACAAACTGAGTTAAATAACCTGCAAAATTCTATTGATTCTTGGTTAAAAAAAGCTGCGATACCTTTGCTGATTAACTTTGTGCAGGAAATGACCTATGATTTGCAAGTTACTAGCTTAAAAAGCACTTATAAAACTAATTCTACAGCAATTTTTAAAGCAATACTTGACGAGGAAAGCTGTCTATGTGGTCGTTGTTTAGATAAAAATTCTCGTGACTTTATCCTTGAAAAAATTGCCGAACTAGAGTCCTTAGAAGTGGACAATGTCACCAGAATAGAAAAAGACCAACTTAGAATTGATTTACAGGGAATCATCCGAGATAATGCCAAATTTAGCAATTATAGTCAATTGCTTTTACAAAGAGATCATTTAGAAGAAGAAATCGAAGAAATTAATCAACATATTAAACAGCTAAAACAGGAAACCACGGGAATAAATCAAGACTCGGTGAGGGAGATTTGGCGAAAAGTTGGCGAATCAGAACGAAAAGTTAAGGAGATTGAAGAAAAGATCGAACGCTTACAAAAGGAAATTGAAATCAAAGAAAATAAATTAGAAAATTTACGCAAAGAAGTGGAAATTTTAGCTAGTGAAAATCAGACCACATTGATGTTATCTAATCAGGTTAAAATGGCCAGAGGTTTAAAAAATGCCACTAACGAATTAATCGAATGGCATATCGATAATTCCCAAAAAATGATTAATCAAGTAACCAGAGATCGCTATTTACAAATAACCAACAAACCGGAGGAATATAGAGGAGTAGAAATTACTCCCGAATACAGTTTAGGAGTCCGTACTATCACAGGAAAATTATTAAATCCCGATGTCTTAAGTGCGGGAGAAAAGGAAGCTTTAGCTTTTGCTTTTATCACCGGTTTAAATCAAATAACCGATACTTGTGTTCCCCTAATTATGGATACACCTTTTGGTCATTTAGACAAAGAACATCAAAAAAATATTATTAACTCTCTTCCTAATTTAAACTCCCAAGTGATTATTTTAGCCACGGATCGCGATCTTCCCGATCCACTTTTAAATCTGCTGCTTCCCTACACTACTGATATATTCAAAATACACCGTTTAGCTGCCGATGAAGATGCTTCCGTGATTGAAGTGATGGAGAGTTACTAATGCAGAGAATCGATCCCAGTTTGAAGATTTATGCCTCGGAAACTTCCAGAAATTATCTACAGGTACTAAAAGATAATAAAACCTTTGAGCGCATGGTAGATGCCTATTTATTTGCGGCTGCTTTTGCCATTAAACAAGACTTCAGTATCTACGGAATCAATCTCAGCAATCGACAAGATTTAATTAATATTAGCCAAATCGATCCGGAAGTTATTTTAGCTTTAACCGCAGGAATTTATATTATCTGTAAAAAGAATTCCTATCCTCAACCCAGGGACGGTAAAGAATTTTTAGATAAGATCTGTCAATACGCAGAAGTGGGATTAAGGGAATTAAAAGAACGCTGGCAAGGCAAAGTCAGCAATCAAATTCAAGCTGATATTGAGAGAATTATCAATAATCTCTAAAATTCTCCCTATCTAACTATCTTTTTTAGGGATAACGACAAATTAGATTCTTTCCACACTGCCAAAAAAGACGGGTTCCACGCGAATAGCAATGACACTAGCCGGACGTAAAACCATATATTCCCCTTGGATATTTCTGATCGGAACATTGATAAAATCCTGAGAATCGGCTTTCGGAACTAATTCATTACTGTACCACTTTTGAAATTCTTGGATGGTCAAAAAACGGACTTCCTCGCGATGTCCACTGCTTAAGAACAAATGTACAGCGTACTCGTCAGCTTTTCTACTCATTTTTTTAACTAATCAGATTGAATTTTTGTAATAAAGTTGCCATTAAAGGCGGGAAAGTGAGACGCAATTCGCTCAGATCCGAGAAAATCAATTTTTGGTAGCTTGGCAGGTCAAAAGCTAGTTTACCCTTTAATTCCGCTCGATTTTGATAGGTTAACAGAATTTGTCCGCCCTGTTTACAAGCGATCGCATAACCTAATTCTACACCCACTAGGGGACTGGGCAGTAATTCCGTTTCCTTTTGGCTAATCGCCGTAGCATCAGCAATAAATAATAAACTTTTGCGAATTTGGCGTAATTG
This sequence comes from Microcystis sp. M_OC_Ca_00000000_C217Col, assembly GCF_007095585.1. Taxonomy (NCBI): domain Bacteria; kingdom Bacillati; phylum Cyanobacteriota; class Cyanophyceae; order Chroococcales; family Microcystaceae; genus Microcystis; species Microcystis sp. M_OC_Ca_00000000_C217Col. The sequence goes on along the minus strand of NZ_SFBV01000309.1, from coordinate 1,471 downwards.
ACTATCACTCAATCTAGTGACATTGCCCTCAGTTCGAGGCGTTTCTACCATATTTAAGGGCAAACGGGAGCGTTTATTGAGATTTTCGACGGTTTCGGTCAAAACTGTTTTTAAAGCGGTGCTAGAGTCCTTAAATTGGCTTTGGGAGCTAAAATAAATGACGGGATCTAGCCAAGTGCTGAGGTCTTGTTTAGTAAAGTAAATTTCTTGAGAAATCAGGTCAATATTCGAGATGACGTAACCGCCACTACCTTCGAGGTAAAATTCCACCCTTTCCCCTTCTAGATAGCGTTGGAACCAGACAGAACCCTGTATTGTCAGACTATCATCGAGAAAATCGGCTCTTAAACCCGATTTTAAGAGACTATTGCGACTTAAGCGCAAGTCGTGGGGACGTTTGACAACCTCGCGGATAGGTTCGTATTTGTCCAGATACCAAGCTTTCAGAGCGATGATGGCCATAGGTGTGGCGATTAAAGACACTCTCCCATTTTAGCAGTAAGCACCGATATCCTCTCCACATTCATCGGCCAGGTAAGAAAGAGCGCGAAATCTTAACATCATCAGGTTTTCGTAGAGGGGATTTAGCTTGCAAAGGGGCGGAATCTCTAGAATTGTCCAGCTAAATAGGGTAATTTTCCGGGCAAAGGGACATTGAGCCGGAATTAGACGACAAATCCTGTGAGCTAGTGCAGGCGTATTGATTTCTAGGCGATCAATTCGTTGCCGCAGGGGTTGCCATAAATCCCATTTTGGTTGCGGTGACGGGTTTTTCCGATTGCCTTTCGACCAAGGGGCGATCCAATTAGAGACAATTATTTTATTTGTGGTATAATCTGATACATCAGCATCGGCCATAGCTTTATCTTCAATTGATTGAGTCATAAGGTTCTATCTGAGATTACGACAGGGCGAACAATCTTTCCCGAAAATCCCCTAGGACGTTCGGACATTTGACCGCTTTAACGATAACATCTCTGGGATAAAATTACTCGTTAAGACTACACAGTAACGCTAGGGCTGCGGAGAGGCAATTTGAACGTTTGTACTAACTTGCCATCTCCGAGTTATCACCTGAAAGCTAATAGGCAACAGACGACAATAAGATAACGTCACGAGTGAGTTTAACTAGATTAATCTCTAAGCTTCGCCCAAAGATATTGGCTCTGATTAGAGCTATTTCTAGGTTAGCAAAAACTCAGATTTTTTCACGTCAGCATAGTACACTTTTTCTGGGTATAAAATATCACCCAGTTTTTGTCAAAGATACGCAATCCAAGCTGTGGGGTGTGGGGTGTAGGGTGTGGGAATTATGAATTATCAATTATCAATTATGAATTGGGTAGTTTTTTGCTGATAACTGATAACTGATAACTGATAACTGATAACTGATAACTGATAACTGATAACTGATAACTGATAACTGATAACTGATAACTGATAACTGATAACTGATAACTGATAACTGATA
>NZ_SFBV01000308.1:0-13665 GCF_007095585.1 Microcystis sp. M_OC_Ca_00000000_C217Col | reverse complement strand
CACAGCCCAAAGTGCGCCGCAATAGCGACTCTTGTTCTGGTGTTGGGTAAAATCGGTAGCGATAGCTTTTCCATATCTCGCATTCTAGCATATATCGTGTAAATGCGCTAATATTTAACGGTAAAGCCGTCGTAGAACGACGGGGTTTCAGACCCAAATTTTCGATGACCTCCGCTATTGCTCTCGATCGCGTTTCTAAAATCTATAACAATCTCCCGGTAGTTAACGAGCTTTCCTTTGCTATCGAAAAAGGGGAAATCTTTGGTTTACTCGGTCCCAACGGTGCGGGAAAATCGACGACAATCCGCATGATTATCACCCTAACCGAAGCAAGTCAAGGAGAAATCGCAGTGGCGGGGTATGATGTGAAAAAATACCGCGATCAGGTGAAGAAAAATATAGGGGTAGTCTTACAACAGATTAGCGTTGATGGGGAATTAACCGTCTGGGAAAATCTGGAATTTCACGGCCGGATGCACCATATCCCCAATCCCCAGAGACAGGAATTAATCGATCGCTATTTAGATTATGTCAGTTTAAGCGATCGAAAATCTGCCCTTGCCAAAACTCTTTCCGGAGGGATGAAACGACGTTTACAGATTGCTCGCGCTCTTCTTCACGAACCAAAAATCCTCTTTCTCGATGAACCGACTGTCGGTTTAGATCCCCAAAATCGTCGTCGTTTGTGGGAAGTAATTCGCGATTTAAACCGGCAAGGAATGACAATTTTGTTAACCACTCACTACATGGAAGAAGTGGAATTTCTCTGTCAGGATAACGCCACGGGAAAACCGGGCAGAATTGGCATTATGGATGCGGGCAAATTAATCGAATTAGGAACTCTAACGGATTTTCGCACTAAGTATGGCGAAGGGTTAGTTATCAAACAAGTTGGCGATAAAATCGATTATAAATTCTTCCCCACCGTGGCCGATGCTAACTCTTATCTGGACACTTTGAGCGATAAAACTGGAGTAATGTGTCGCCCTTCCAACCTCGAAGATATCTTCGTGGAACTGACGGGACATCAATTAGATTAGATTCTTGGTTTGTCCGTTAGTAAATTGTTAATTTATCGGTTTTTGAATCCGGTTTTTCTGAGATTAGCTCTGTTTAAATCGGCATTTCTTGGCTTTGATCTGGTGTCTATTTTATTGGTAAACTTGCTAAGTGGGTAGGTTTTAAAAATTGTCAGGCGTTGGGTTTCATGCTTCAACCCAACCTACGTTCTGATGTCTATTTTATTGGTAAACTTGCTAATTAAGTAGGTTTTAAAAATTGTCAGATTTCTCCCCTTCATAAGGAGTTATCCCCCCTGATTAAGGGGATCAAAGGCAAAATCTATCCTCTATTTAACCAGAACCACTTACTTAGAGTCTAGGTCAATTAGCTGAGGCTGTCCCTAAAAACCGAGTTCAACCCGAAAAAAAGAGGCTTTTAGTGGTTTTTAAGCTTTTTGGGTCAGATAAATGGACCAAGAAGGGAACTTTTTCCGGAGAGGGAGAGTCGTCGGGGACTGGATAAAAACTAGAGTACTCCCTCGATCGATAGACAAAATTGACGGTAATCGTTTAGAATAAGGCACTGAATACTGACGAGATGACAATTATCCCTATGACCGATCTCCAAGCAAAAACTAGATGGTCAACAGCGCGGCGATATTACGAATTGCTTAGTGTTCTGGTGGAACGTAATCTCAAGGGACGCTATCGGGGTTCTTTTCTGGGGGTTTACTGGTCTTTGTTAAATCCCGCGATTATGACTGCACTATACACGGCAATTTTCGGCACGGTTTTCGCCTCTTATTTTGATAATTCTATAGTTAACTATGTCCTAGCGGCTTTCACCGGTTTAGTAGTAATAAATTTTTTTAATGCTTCCACTAACCAAGCTTTACCTAGTATCGTCGGTAATGGCAGTATTTTAAATAAAATTCGTCTGCCAGTTAGCATTTTTCCCGTTTCCATGGTAGTGGCAAATATTTTTCAATTTGCTATTAGTATCTTTCCCCTTTTGGCTATAGTAACTCTCTGGAAGTCTCAAAGTTTAATTAATGTAATTGCTCTGATTTTTCCCGTGATTGGTCTTTCTCTGGTTTGCACGGGAGTGGGTTTCTTTGTCAGTACCCTCTACGTTTTCTTCAGAGACTTACCCTATTTTTACGAAATTGTTTGTTTTGTCGCTTGGATTAGCAGCCCGATTTTCTATCCCCCAGAAATTATTCCTCCTTCCGTAAAACCATTCCTGCTATTAAACCCATTATTACCGGTAATCGAAAGTATTCGCCAATTGTCCCTTTCCCCCGGATTACCGGATTTTGGTTTGATTTTTCAATCTCTACTCGGTGGGATCATCATCTTAGGAATTGGTTGGACTTGCTTCCGACTCTGGCGACATTTATTTATGGATTTATTATAAATGACAGAAGTAATTCGACTCGATCAAGTGTCTCTCGAAAGACGTACTCAAGAAGAATTCTCCTACGATCTAAAAAGGACAATCTTCTCTATTCTTGAAGGTAAATATCGTCAACCTGCCAAAAAATTAGTTCTAGATGATATAGATTTAGTCATTAATTCTGGAGCGAAATTAGGTATCATTGGAGCTAATGGCGCAGGAAAATCTACTCTCTTAAAAGTTATTTGTGGTATTCTGGAACCGACAAAGGGACAGGTGAGAGTCAGGGGACAAATTGCTTCTCTAATTGAATTAGGAGCGGGTTTTGATCCAGATTTACCGGTAAAAGATAATATTATTCTCTATGGGGTAATGCTGGGATTTTCTCGTCAGGAAATGAAGGAAAAAACCAAAGATATCCTTGACTTTGCTGAGTTAGAAGAATATATGGGAGCGCCGGTGAAATCTCTTTCTTCCGGGATGGTGGCTCGTTTAGGATTTGCGATCGCCACAGAGGTTCACCCCGATATTCTTATTCTTGATGAAGTCCTTTCCGTCGGGGATGAAAGTTTTAAAAATAAGTGTAAACGACGGTTAAAAAAATTCTGGAATTCTAACGCTACTATTTTAGTAGTTTCCCACGATTTGACTTTAATTCAAGAGTCCTGTGACCAAGCAATTTGGCTAAATAAAGGCCAGTTACAATGTCAGGGTACATCAGAAGATGTAATCAAGTTTTATTTGGATTCCGTGCATCAAAATGAAGTTAATTTTTAATTAAGTAGGTAATCTCAATTAATTGTTAGATAGCAATAATGTATCTCCGTTTTACTTAAGTAAGTAGTCGTGCAAAATTAATTTCCTAGTGAAGATAGGCAAGAGGCAAGAGGCAAGAGGTGGTTAGATATGTGTAATTAATTTTGCTTAGGTACTTAGCTGGTTATAATTAAATTAAAAATGGATTTTAGGTTCGATCCCCCCTTAATCCCCCCTTGATAAGGGGGGTGCCGATCCCCCCTTAATCCCCCCTTAATAAGGGGGCATCTGAAAGTTTTTAATACCCACCTACTTAGTCGAAAACGCTGTCACAAAATAAAAAACCCCGGTGTCCAGCCGAGGTAGCGCTAAGTTATGTAGGAGAACTCAAGCAAATCTGTCAATGGGGTAAACCCAAACCCCGAAAACTTTTTTAAGCTAGTACGCCAAGTTTTTTGCCATTGTCTGGAGCTAAACGAATCATAAGCTGTCTGATACTCCCCGAAACAATCTGAACTGGCTTGCTGTCTTGGCTGTTTTGCTTTAACTTTTAGTTCATGTAAATAAATGTAACAAGATTTTTACGAATTGTAAAGAAGGATTGACAAAATAAAACTTATGAGATGTATAAGCTAAGTTAATATTTTTCGCCGATCGAAGCTAGGGGGGTAATAATAGAGAGATTGGTTCACTAGCATGACAAGGTGTACCCAGAATGTCCTATTTGTTTTTGTTGCCACTATTCACCGCTGCTCTGGCTGCCTATTTCTGGCAGCAGTCCAGCGATGAGATCGCTTATCTTGCCAGTGCCGCCACGGTAATTAGTTTAGTGTTGAGTCTGGTTTTAGCTCCTTGGCAGATTCAGCTATTAATTCTCTTGACAGTTGTGATTGTCGTCACCTTTTTATGGCAAGGACGAGAAGAGCAGAAGAATGTCCCCGTACCCACTCCAGAAACCGCCGGCGAGAAAAAGTATCGTGGCGCCACCTATATCGAGCCAACAGTCACCGAAGCTCCTGTCAAGGAGCGAGGGGGTAAATATCGCGGTGCGGAGGTTAAAATCACCAATAATCCCACGGTGGCTAACCCAATTCGCTCCTCATCTCTCAAATATCGCGGCGCTGGTTCAGCAAACAAGGACCAGTAATCAGTAATCAGTAATCAGTTATCAGTTATCAGTTATCAGTTATCAGATTTGAGTTTTAAGTGAGTAGTATTAAATAGAAGTTTCCTACTGTCTTTTCACTGTTTACTGTTTATTGTTCACTGTTCACTGAAACTTCCCACTTATCTACTGGTCTTGAATATAAGGCTGATTATTTTTGATACAATTGTATGCCTTTTGTAACTCGATTCCCAGATAACCGATATGTTCGGGAATAATTGCGGGATTGGTAGCGGCAAGCTCGCGGATTAATTTGAGGGGATTTTTGCCTTGATAACAAGCGACAACTTCCCCGCTGCCGGGGGTAGTTTGTTGGACGAGAATTTGTTCTTTTTCCACAGAAATTAAAAAGTTACCACTAGGGTCAAAGAAATCGCGCTGGTTGACAATCTTATCGTACTGGGTGGCGATTAATCGTTCGACATTCTCCCAAGTATCATCGTATATATGGGCCGATTGACTAATAGTAATCAATGGACCCAAGGTTAAATTATACTGGGAGCGTTGATTGATTTCTTGGCAAATATGTTGCTGTAAAGCGCGCAATCCCATGGCATTTGCCGGCCAAGCGGCAAACATATCATTACTTCTAAATATTGCGGTGAGAGATAATTCATTTTCCACCACTCGCACCCAAATATGATTTAAACAGGGACTACCTCCCTTTTCGTGGTCTTTCACATCCCAGAGGGACATAACTGCACTAGCTGCGTCAATTTCTGAGATTAATTTATTGATAACCTGTGCAATTTGGTCCCGTCCAAACCAAGAGCGTAATCTTTGACCATAGGTGTATTTAACTCCTTGGTGTATAGGGGAATCATCAAGAATTTGTCCGATATATTCGGTAAGAAAAGCTCTATCTATAGGCAAATAATTAGGTTCGGGAAAATAAAAGTCTGGGGGTTCATCGGTGACAACGGCCATTAGGTCAATTAATTCTTGCCATTTACCATCATATCCTGTGGGTCTAATTGTGCCGGTGGTTTTAATCTTTTGGAGAATTTTTACCCAGGTTTCAGCAATAGTTTTTCCTTCAATGCGATGACCGTATCTTGTCCCGGGTAGGAGAGAAGGAAGATTTTCTAAGAGGGGAAAGATTAAGGGTTCTCCCCAAGTTGGTAAGGGAGATTGTTCTGCATAACTTTTGACGATTTCAATCGCTTCTGGAATGGATTTAACCAGTTGATATTGAATCGATTGACGTAATTTTTCGAGGGTTTCTCGGTCAATTTCTTGGTCAATATATCCCGTGATAGAAGAATTAATTAGCCAGCATTCTCTACCTGTGTCACTTTTTCCTAGCTGAAATCCTTGACTAAAAAAGTCTAGCAAACATTGACAGCTACCGGAGTTTTTATCTTCCTTAGTCGCATTGAGAATAACTAAATATCTAACGTGGGGATTTGCGATTAAGTTTCTCAGCAGGGGACTAATTCCTCTGGTGGGACTATAAAGATTGCCAATTACTGCGTATTGGTCGGGATTTAAATGTTTAGCAAGGGACTGTTTTACTGTCCATCCCGTGATAATTGCCGTTTGTCCGTGACCGCAGATTAATTGATTGGGTTTATAGTGGGGTTGGTAGATGAATTTAGGGGTGGTTTCTGTACTGAGCATGGATTTAAATTAATCGTTCAAGATAATTAATAATATTTTGGTGAAGTTGTTCTATTGTATCACTGCCATCCAGTTGTAAACAATCATCTTGATATTCTTTAAATATCTCGAGAAACATCTGACGAACTTTCATTAATTTTTCTGGTTTTTCGTAAACTTCTGTGATGGCTCTGTTTTTAATTCTTGCTAGAGAAATATCAGGAAGGACATCGATATAAATAACTATATCTGGATTGGGAAAATGTTGATTTAACTGCCGAATAAAAGCAAATTCTTCGGGATTATTGCAATTGTAGGCCAGGGAAGAAAAATAATAACGAGTAGTGATAACGTGGGTTTGTTCTTGGTGAATAAGTTTAAAAACGCCATCGTGATCATTATATAAGTGATAATGGCGATCGGCTGCAAATAAATAGGCCATTTGTCGGTCAAATTTATTTTTATCTTTGATAGAAATAAGATTAGTTTGCATTATTTCTCGAATCAAACGACCGATGACTCCCTCGGAAGGTTCCGGACTTAAAACTGCTTTTTCCCCGCGCTTGAAAAAATATTCTTGTAGGAGTTTTGCTTGGGTACTTGTTCCCGAGCCATCAATACCTTCAAAGACAATAAATTTCGGTTTCATAATTTAATCTTCTTTCTCGATCTAATTATCTGAATAATTTTTTTAGCCAAGTTAACCAAGATTTTTTCTGGGGGATTAATTGCGTCATTTCTCCGATAATCTCTCCCATACTTCCCCAAGTATAAATATTTTTATTGAGGGATTGTATGGTTAAATTTTCTTGTAAAGCTAAACTGATGATACCGATCATTTCTGCTGCCTGATTACTGACTATTTGCGCTCCCAGTATTTTACCATCTTGTCGGTAGATTAATTGACAAAATCCCGTGGTTTCTCCCCAGATTTGCTGTGCCACTATATTTTTGATGGGATAGTTGATCATCTTTACCTCCTCACCATAGCTCTCCTGGTCCGCTTTTTCAGTTAAACCCACCCAAACAATAGCCGGATCAAAAGCAATAAATGAGGGAATTTGATCGGGATTAAAGTTAAATTTTTCTCCCGTGAGCAGATGCTTGACTAACCCAAAAGCAGCCCGGTGATTTAAAGTAGGATCGGGATAATTATTTCTGAGCAAATTTATGGCATAAATGCGGGAATTATCGGTTTGTAATTGCTGATTAACCCTAATTAATCCTTGCTCTAGTTTAACTCCCACCCCTGCCAAATTTAATCCCTGTTCATTGACTTGATAATTACCAGCAAAAATGAGATCATCAACTTCAATGACACGATTGCCTAATTGTAACCATTTTTTACCCTCGATCGCTTTCACTTGACTAGGACAATAGCCGGGTAAAATCTTAATTCCTTCCGCTTCTAAAATGGCAGTAACTAAATGGGAAATTTCCCGATCAATATCTGGCAGTAGATAACTATCCTCGATAATTAAGCTAATTTCTTTCCCTAAACGTCGGAGAATTTGCGCTAAACTCACAGCCATGCTGCTGTTGCCAATAATCCCTAAATGTTGTCCCAACTTGTCTAAATTTGGCCCTTGCCAAAGGGTTTGAGCGGTAAAATAATTAACCTCATCTAAGCCGAAAATTTTCGGGACTTGCGGATAAAAACCCGTGGCGATAAGATAGTGTTTAGCCAACAATTGCCGACCATTAACCACGAATCCTAAATGGGGCAGCCGGACAAATTCCCCCCCACCCGGGATCACATCTATTCCTTCCGTGGCTAATCTCGCTAAAGAATGATGTTTATTAATAGTTTTATCTACTTCCTCTAGCCATTGCCGCAACCGTTGCCATTGGGGATAAATGGCCGTTTCTTGCCAATGATTCAGCAGTTTATAGAGATGGATAATTTGGCTGTAGCCCTTGCTAAAAATGTCCTCAGATGCCTCTAAATTGCTGCTATAAGGCTGTTGCACTAAGGCCACCCTTTTTTTGAGGTGAACAGCCAACAAAGCCGCTTCTATCCCCGCAGGAGTGGCACCAATAATTACTAAGTCGTAAACCACAAATATAAAGTAAAAAGTCAAAAGTCAAAAAAGGTGTTGGGGGTTTTGGGGTGTTAGGGTGTTAGGGTTTAAGGGTTTTAGTTGAAATTCCCCCACTTCCCCACTTCCCCCCGCAACGCGCACGAAGTGGTCTCCCCATTTCCCCATTCCCCCACACCCCACACCCCACACCCTCTTTCAAGTCAGGAGACAGGAATCAGGAGACAGCATTCAGGAATCGGAAACTTATAGGGAGGCACAATTATTTGTAGGATGGGTTAGCGGTAGCGTAACATAATCGGGCGTTGGGTTTCATGCTTCAACCCAACCTACGTTCATCTTATATTTAATTCCACCCACCCACTTAAAACTCAAATCTGATAACTGATAACTGATAACTGATAACTGATTACCGGCGCCGGTCTTGCAGTTTTTTATAGACATCTCGCAGGGGGACTTGATGATAGGCGAGAGCGACGAGGGTATGATAAAAAAGATCGGCCACTTCTGCAGCAATAGCATCGCCATCATTATCTTTGCAGGCCATGACCACTTCTGCCGATTCTTCGCCGATTTTCTTGAGAATTTTGTTATCTCCCCCGGCCAAAAGTTTACAGGTGTAGGATTCCGGATGAGGCTCGTCTCTGCGATCGCAAATTACCTTAAACAATTCCGAGAGGGTGTCGGCCGCTGGCGGTGATTTTTGCCAATTTACTTGGTGAAAACAGCTTCTTTCGCCGGTATGACAGGCGATATCACCGATTTGCTCAATAGTCAGTAAGATAGCATCACTATCGCAATCGTAGCGAATTTGACGCACCTTTTGGATATGGCCAGAAGTAGCGCCCTTGTGCCATAATTCTTGACGAGAACGACTCCAATACCATGCTTCCCCAGTGGTGAGGGTTTTTTCGAGAGATTCCCGATTCATCCAGGCCATCATTAACACTGTAGCATCAAGATAGTCTTGAGCGATCGCCGGTACTAAACCCTGGGGATTATAAGCGATTGCGTCGAGGGGAATAGCAGAGAGCAAAGAAGACATCAGTTTTTCGCGGTCAAGAAATATGGTGGGACAAATTACCCAAAGCTTAATTATATAGGGTTTGCGGCAAAAAGTTTTTCGTGGGGGCAGGCTTCGGCCGTTCGGCGGTTCGGGGTGTAGGGTTTTACCTATTTTCAGGGAAAAAGTCCCTGAATTTTCCCCCTGATCACCCCAAAACCCCAAAGCTGTGTTAGAATCAACACCTAAGAAAAAGCTAAAAGCTAGAAATCCCTATAGGGTATCTAACCTTTAGCTGTTTCGACCTCACAGTTATCAATGTCTTGCACACATTGGTAACTGTTATTTTTGCTTATTGAAGCGGGAAACCAATCCTAAACCACCCACTGCCAGAAGTCCGAGGATAGTACCCGGTTCGGGGACGGGAGTGGGCGCCATTTGGTGGAAAGAATTTTGTAAACTGAATAGACCTTGGCCAGCATTAGGATTTAGGGTATTTGTGACGGTCAACAGTGCCTTGGGGGTGATAGGAGTGAAACCGACAACGGGGTCCTGTGAGCCGTTAACTGAAACTAAGGAGAGCCCAGGTATCTCAGCAAATGTCTCGGTTACATTCCCGTAGTTGGAACCGGATGATATGGTTGAATCTAGGTCAACCCCGACAATGAGATTGCCGGAGTTAATGACCTCGATTGTATATGTGAAAGACCCGGAATTGCTATTAGTCGCAACGAGACCTGCCATAGCATCGTATGCGAAATAATAGTCAGTAAGCTTAGACGCATTTAAGTTTCCTACTCGTATCCCTATCTACAAGGCGTTCCAGGATATTAAAGTGCAATGTAAGTGCGTCTAAGCTTACCAACCTGGGTCAGATAAACGTTATCCACACCCTCGGCCCCAATGTCACCCGATACGTACGTAATTTTTTTGTCCCCCTGAACAAGAGCATTTCCGCTCGTCCATTCCGTCCAAGTTAAGGTCGCGGCACTCGCACTGGTAGCGGCAAACACCGAGCCGGCGAGAACCCCGATGGCTAGAGAGCCGGAAGCAAAGGTTTTGGTTAATTTGTTGGTTGTCATCATAACTGAATTCTCCAGCTTTACACTGTTGGATAAAATCAAAGTCAAGAAAAGTTCTAAAAACGTTAAGTTTTCTCGATATAGCGGTTTTTAGTGCAATAATGTCCAGTAGGTCTCCTTATAGATAGGCTTTTCAGCGTCTCAATCGGGTATCACTTCTGGGAAAACTGCTATATAACTTTTCTTAACTTGATCTAGGTACAACGGAACCTCCAAAAAAAACCAGGTGTTTTAGGAAAAATCTGGCATTCTGTAATAAAACTTAACATTTAGGTTCTTCAGTGTAGGGAGGCACAATTATTTGTAGGATGGGTTAGCGGTAGCGTAACCCATGCAGGCGTTGGGTTTCATGCTTCAACCCAACCTACGTTCATCTTATATTTAATTCCACCCACCCACTTAAGTAGGGCTTGCTGAATAAATGTGAAATGTAGGCAAGGTAAGGGTTTTGTGGCTTTTCTTGCGAAACAGGTGCAAGATTTTGAGAGAATCATGTTTCAAAACCTTACATCTTCATCGGCCCGCGTCCTGTAGGGGCGAAGCATTTGGGCATAACCTATCGGTGAAACCGGAGATTTTCTATCCGAATGCTTCGCCCGTACTTTTTGCCGCAAACCCTAATTAGCAAAGGTTTAACTGTGCCACACAGGTGTGAGAACCGCTATAAATCTGGTTATTAAAAACGGTTCTTCGTTACTTGGTATGGTTCGGTAGGGTGTCATAAATCGACTAAATCCTTATCTGGCAAGAGATTTAATTGATTAGTTCGCTCTAGATCGAAAACAATTGACAAAAATCTCAGCAATGTCTCTCTCTATAAGGGTTTCATCTCTTATAATCCTGTATGTTGCATAAGACAAACCGAAGAGCCAATTTTTCAGAACGATTCAAGTCCCCCTTGAAAAGGGGGATTTAGGGGGGCTCCCCCCGCCTATCGGCACCCCCCTTATTAAGGGGGGCAGGGGGGATCAAACGACCCGTTGAGTAAAAACAAAAATCAGGTCTTGACTTGTGTTAGAATCAACGCTTAAAGAAAAAGCTAAAAGCTAGAAATCCCTATAGGGCATCTAACCTTTAGCTATTCTTGTTCAACGTCACAGTTATCAATGTGTACGAGACATTGGTAACTGTTATTTTTGTTTCTTGAAGCGGGACACCAATCCTAAACCACCCACAGCCAGAAGTCCGAGGATAGTACCCGGTTCGGGAACGGATTGATGGAAAGAATTTTGCAATTGGAACAGACCTTCAGTGGGGCCACCAGTATTATTTAGGGTATTTGTGACGGTCAACTTTTTGATGGGGGCGATAGGTTCGAAACCGACAGCAGGATCCGCTGAGCCGTTAACTGAAACTAAGGAGAGCCCAGGTATCTCAGCAAATGTCTCGGTTAGAGTCCCGTAGTTGGATGATACGTCTGAATCTAGGTCAACCCCGACAATAGACTTGTTGGAGTTAATGACCTCGATTGTATATGTGAAAGACCCGGAATTAATATTGGCATCAGAGGAACCCAGAGTCGTGGCATCGTATAGGAAATAATAATGACCGCCCATCTCCATCAGCTCAACATCATCCAGAGCGTTGGCCCCAATGGTACTGCTACCTGCGACGTACTCAACTTTTTTGTCCCCGACCTGAAGAGCAGTTCCGCTCGTCCATTGATCCCAAGTTAACATCATGCTGGCGGCACTGGCACTGGTAGCGGTAAGCACCGCGCCGGCGAGAACCCCGATGGCTAGGGAGCCAGAAGCAAAAGTTTTGGTTAATTTGTTGGTTGTCATCATAACTGAATTATCCAGCGTTAATTGTGTGTACTATAGCCATCAAAAGAAGTTAAGCAAGCGTTAAGCTCGCTGATAACTTTTTGTTTGACCTGAGATGATTGTAGCGAAACTTTTCAAAAAAATCAAGTGTTTTAGAAAACTTTTTTTCGGCAATATTTATCTATTTTTTTTGTCTAAATCTATAGCAGTTTTGAACATAAATACCCAAAAATTGACAAATATACCCAAGCTTTTTGGTGAAAGTTGGACAAATAAACAGGCTCTACTTAAAAAAAAATCTCTCAAATTGTTACAAAACTTAATCAAAAGAGGGACAATGTATAAAACTTAACAGTTTTGATCGTTAAAACTGGAATTGCATAAGAATTAAGGAACCTGCACTTTGATAATGTACCTTTTGGGCAAACGCAGTTCGTCCCTACATTGTGGACAAAATCCGTTACTATCGCTCAGGTTTGCTGATCACCCTAAGTAGGGGGAGAGCCTTCGAAGACCCCCGCACGATAGCCTTGATCAGGGGGGTATCTGATAATTTTTAACGCCTACCTACTCATCTCTATCTAAAGGGGTATGACTAATTTGCCTCAATCATCTAGGATCACGATTGTTGGGTGATACTAATATAAAAGTGGACAACCGACTGTCTAAAATTGGACAACCTTACCTCGATAAATTTCTTTAATTAAAACCGAGTTCTATACTATGAATACTCTCATCACTATTCGAGAAGCTTCCGATTTACTCGGGGTTAGCATTAAAACCCTCCGGCGCTGGGAACAACAGGGTAAAATTGTCTCAATTCGTACCCGCGGCGGTCATCGCCGATTTCGACCGGAAGATCTCTTACAATCTGGTCAAGCAACCCCATTGATTATTGGCTATGCTCGTGTTAATCGACCTGAACAAAAACCCCAATTAGACACCCAGATAAAAGCGTTAGAAGAATTTTGCCATCAGCAGGGTCAACCCTTTGAAATTCTCACCGATATCGGCGACGGAGTCAGCCACAATCACCATAATTTTATGCGTCTAGTGAAGATGATTTGTCAGGGTGAGGTGAAATCTCTAGTTTTAACCCATGCGGAAAGTGTGAGTCGCTTTTGTCATGATTTTATTTTGGGTTTGTGCCGTCTCTTCAAAATCCAAGTCATTCTCCTCAATCAAACCCAGGAATCCATTGCAGCTGAGGATTTATTGCTGGACTTCCCCCATACAGAAATACTAAAAAATTAACAAAACCCTTACTGCAGGTCGCTTCTCAGAAAAAATTGAAAAGAGGCTACTGGGTACGTTTTTCCCTTGAAAATGGCTGTACCGTTGACTGTATCTGGAGTAGAGCGATGACCTAGAGTTGGCTGTATAGTGATCGCTAACCTTATTGTAACAGATGGTGTCATTAATCTCTAGAGTCAGCGATTCCCTCTGTAGCCATGTTTTTGATGGTTTTCTGCCCCGAAACAAGCTATAATGGTCGAAAGGTCAAATTTGAAAATTTTTGCCTCAAACCCTATCTGCGTAAGGACTTCAGGATTTTGTGTGCAGTAGTTCATTGGTATTATATTGCTTTAACTCAGGCTCTGTAAGACTTTTAGCCATAGCTAGTATGTTTATACGGGGGAAGTCCAGTTATTGGACGATCTGCAAGCCCTCATCACCATCTGTTACGATCATCTCTACCCACTACTTGACATCCTCGCCGCCGTAAAACGGACGGCGATTCCCAAACCTCACGATTTAGGTTTCTGCTTCTTTCCCTTGCGGGGTTCCGCACCTGCCTTAACAGATTTACTCTGTTCTGGTCTTATGGTCGCTCTACAGACTGACACCGCAAGCCCTG
>NZ_SFBV01000307.1:0-8272 GCF_007095585.1 Microcystis sp. M_OC_Ca_00000000_C217Col | reverse complement strand
AACATGAGATTTTTTCGACTTGTTCAAAGTGGCCGTCCGGCATCCGGACACTCAAAACGGACGGGTCGAAAGAGTCAGACTTAAGCAATTAAGCGTTTTTCGCTATCTGCGTCAACCCCATTGACGCGACCACCCTAAAAAAGTGGCGTGGTACGGACGGCGATTCCCAAACCTCACGATTTGGGTTTCTGCTTCTTTCCCTTGCGGGGTTCCGCACCTGCCGCCCCAGTTTTACTCTGTTCTGGTCATCAGGTCGCGACCCGGACTGACACCGCAAGCCCTGCGGCCAAAATGTTTTTACTAGCGTTAATATCTCGGTCATGGTGAGTCCCACAGTCTGGACAATCCCACTCTCGAATATTTAACGGCATTTTCAAGGGCAATATACCCGCAATTACTACACCTTTTAGAGCTAGGAAACCATCTATCTAGGGTCTGCTGAAAAAGTTTTTCCTGGTGGCAGGGTGTGGGGTGTGGGGTGTGGGGTGTGGGGTTTTACCCATTTTCACCTGGTCAATTACCTAATTTTCAGGGAAAAAGTCCCGAAATTTTCCCCTCAATCACTGCAAGGGTCGGGACTTTTTGAGGTCAAAAAAGTCTAAAAGCCTTATCCAACAAGGTTTTTAGATTTATTCAGCAAACCCTATCTATTTCGATGTAGTTTCTCCCATACCAACGGCATTTATAGGCTAATTGTCGGGTGATTTCTCCCCAGCTTACATCAGATATTGCCTGAGATAATTTCGGGTTTTTGACCAGATTCTTGACGGCTAAATTCTCAACCACAATAGTTTGGTTTTCCCGAACTAATTGAGTGGTTAGCTTGTGTAAATGGTCTTTTCTGCTATCGGTGATTTGAGCGGGAATTCTGGCTACTTTGATTCTCGCTTTTTCTCGATTCTTTGAGCCTTTTTTCTTCCTAGAAAGGCTTTTTGGGTCTTTTCGCAGTCTCCGATAATGCTTTTAAAAATGCTTAGGATTAGATACTTTGTCGCCATCGCTGGTAATCACGAGGCTACTAATTCCTAAGTCAATTCCAATGGCTTTATCTGTTACTGGTAAGTACCTAAGCAAAATTAATTACACATATCTAACCACCTCTTGCCTTTTGCCTTTTGCCTTTCTTCACTAGGAAATTAATTTTGCACGACTACTTAACAGTAAAGCCAACCTAGAACGACGGGGTTTCAGACCCAAAATTTTCGATGATCATAGACTATAGCAAAACCCCCGGGCTTTTTCCGGTTATTTCACTAAATAGCTGCGCCATTGTGAGGCAACTTCTTCCAGTAAACGCCAAGTTTTACCCTCGATCTGTCTTTGTAAATAAAGATCAAAATTGTTGTGTTGTTTGGTATCTTTTTGATGGGGCAATTGTAGAGTTAGATCGTAATCTCCCTGCAAGTGATAAGCGGGCAAATTGCCCACATAAAGCGGTTCCAGACTGGTGACATTAATTTTAGCAATTTTTACCTGCGGATCATCGATATGTAAAGATTGACTAAGGCGATCGGATGTGTGACGAAATTGTAATAAAAGGGCTTTGGCGACGATTTCTCCGTCGGGGGCAAATTCTTGCGGGGGAGTGACACTACCACAAGCAGTCAGGAAGACAAGGAAAATACTGGTTAAAAAACCGAGAAAACGGCGCATAGAATGATATTTTGAAAAAGAATGGCAGCGGGTTAAGAAGAATTAATTATGACTCAACCAAATGAGCGAGAGAATTTCAGCCAAGCAGAAACGGTGATCCGGCTACAAGAGGCGATCGAGCAGTTAAATTCGATCGTTTCCCAACTTAACACGGGAACGGGGATAGTGTTACCCCCAAAAGTTGCTGTTGATAATCTTCTTAACTCAACGCAACAGTTAGCCGCTGCTTTAAAACCAGACGAATTCGCAGAAGTTGAGCAAAGTTTAACCCCAGATTCTCCCATCGAAGCAGCGGAGGGAATTGACGATATTTTACCGGATTTCGAGCAGGTGGAAGGGTGGTGGACGGCGATTTTAAACAAAATTCGCCGACTTTTACCTGGGGGAATTAGCGAAAAAATTCCCGATTGGTTAATCACCGGCTTGTTAACAGGAAGTTTAGTCACTATCCTCTTAGTAGCCGTGATCAGTTTACCGAAAAATCCGGCGGAAATTGCTGAAAATATGCCTGAAGTTGTCTCTAGTCCTTCACCGGCAGCTGGGGAAATTATCGAAACTCCCCCAGAATTAACCGCACCAGAGGCACCGATTCCCGTCCCGATTACTAAAGCAAAACCGCGATTAACTCCCGAACAAAGTTTAGTCGCAGCTATTCAAGAGGAAATTACCGATTTAACTACTCGTTATCCCGCCGGGATTATTTCTACCGTAGAAGCGGATTTTTTGGCTAGTCGTCTAGTAGTTATTTTGGGCGATAATTGGTATAGTCTGGAGGCATCACAACAGGATAAATTGGCTAATTCGGTTTTTCAACGTTGCCAAAGTCTTGATTTTCGTCGCTTGGAAATGAAGGATAACGAGGGAATTCTCCTCGCTAGAAGTCCCGTTGTCGGCGATCGAGTGGTAATTGTCAATCGCACTCAACCCACCGCTGCCATCTCCTCCGGTGAGTAGTTTTCAGCGCAGGAGGAGGGAGTTTCAAGGCAGCCTCAAGAATTCTCGCCAACCAGTCCGCTTTTTCCCCTCGCTGGTTAGATATCTGAATATACACAAAGATTAGTGATCCCTGACTTAACAGTGCTATAATTGGCTAGGTAAAATTTTGTAACGATTCTTAAATCTTGAACCTACCCGATAGTCAATGCTTCCCCCCGCCCCAGGTGGACGCGGCAATTTTGGTGCGAGAAAAATTGCTCCGATCCAACCCAACTGCCTTAAACCTTTCTAGGGTTCCCCTAACCGCCAAAATTTTGCCCTAACTACCCGGAATTAAGAGATTTCAGATTATACCATGAACTCTGTTATTCGTCAACAGCGAGCGCTGATCACTGGAGCCAGTAGCGGCATCGGCAAAGAAACCGCCCTCGCTTTCGCCAAGGCGGGAATTAATCTGGTTTTAATCGGTCGCAATCAGCAAAAATTGGCAGCCGTGGCGGCAATGGCGGCAGATTTAGGCGTATCAGCCCAAGCTTACCCCTTAGATTTGGCAGATATACCGGAAGTAGCTTCTAGGATCGCTAAAATCGCCCAAGAATCCGGACCGATCGATATCCTGATCAATAATGCTGGCATGGGTTACACAAATCCCTTAGCTGACACACCTTTGTCAGACTGGCAGCGGGTGATCGACCTGAATTTAACCAGTGTTTACCAGTGTGTGCAGGGGATTTTACCTGCCATGCGTCAACAGGGAGGAGGCACGATTATTAACGTTTCCTCGATCGCCGCCGATAATTTTTTTCCTGATTGGGGGGCCTATAGTGTCAGCAAAGCGGCATTAGTGGCATTTTCTCGCATTTTAGCGATCGAGGAGCGGGTCAACGCCATTCGCGTCACGATTATCACCCCCGGTGCTGTCAATACTCCCATCTGGGACAGCGATAGCGTCAAAGCAGATTTCGATCGCTCGGCCATGTTAACCCCAGATATCATCGCTCAGGCCATTCTGCAAGCGGTGTTACTGCCCAAACAGGCTGTAGTGGAAACGATGACCATTATGCCCAGTGCGGGGGCATTATAACCCAAAATACTTCTATTTATCGATCAATTCGCCTACAGGCCTCTTCATTATGACCATAGCTTCTTCTAACGGTTTAAACGGTAATCTAACCGACGCTATTCAAGCACGCGTGACCACTCGCCCCGATCGCAACACCCACAATGGCAAAACCGCTCAAATTCATCCGACTTCCGACGAAAACAAAGAACAGATGATGGATGCGGTCAGAAATATCCTGATCTCGGTGGGAGAAGATCCCGAAAGAGAAGGTTTATTAAAAACCCCCAAACGGGTGGCCGAAGCGATGCAGTTTCTCACCCAAGGCTATCAACAATCCCTAGAAACCCTCGTTAATGGTGCGATCTTCGATGAAGGTCATAATGAGATGGTATTAGTGCGCGATATTGACTTCTTTAGTCTCTGTGAACATCATATGTTACCCTTCATGGGGCGGGCCCACGTTGCCTATATTCCTAACCAAAAGGTGGTCGGATTAAGTAAATTGGCCCGCATTGTGGAAATGTATTCCCGTCGTTTACAGGTCCAAGAGCGCCTCACCCGTCAGATTGCCGAAGCGATTCAAGAAATTCTCGACCCCCAAGGGGTTGCGGTAGTCATGGAAGCAACCCATATGTGCATGGTGATGCGCGGGGTGCAGAAACCGGGATCTTGGACTGTCACCAGTGCCATGTTAGGAGTCTTCCAAGACGAGCAGAAAACCCGCGAGGAGTATCTTAACCTGATCCGTCATAAACCTAATTTCTTCTAGTCAGGGAAATGGGGGAATGGGGAAATGAGGAAATGGGGGAATGGGGAAATGGGGGAATGGGGAAATGGGGGAATTCAACTAAAACCCCAAAACCCCCCCAGAACGCGCACGCAGTGACCACCCCAACACCCTAAAACCCTAAAACCCTAAAACCCCAACACCCAAAACCTTCTAACTGATCACTGATCACTGATTTTTTGCAGTCGCTCTAACAAGAGGGCGACTTTTTTGAGGTCTTTATCACCAGGCGATCGCTCAACGCCGCTAGACACATCAATACCCTGGGGGTGCAGCCTGGTTAAAGCTTCACTAATATTATCGGGGTTGAGTCCTCCGGCCAGAAACCAGGGCAAGGGGGGCGAAAAACTGGCTAAGGCTTGCCAGTCTAAGGTATGTCCCGTACCGCCGAGTAATTGGGGATGGTAGGCATCTAAAAGCAAAGTATCGACGCTATTGAAGTAAATTGCCGACTTTTCCCAACTTTCTCTGTCTTTGATCCGCAAAGCCTTGATAATTTCCCGGTCGGGTAATAATTGCCGCAGCCTTTGGCAATATTCGGGAGATTCCCTACCATGTAACTGCACACTTGTCAAGGGGGTTTTAACAATTATTTGCTGAATAATTTCCGGTTGCTCGTCGGCAAAAACACCGATAAAATCAATTTTGTCGGGTATTGCGGCGGTAATAGCGTTAATTTGCTCGATTTTGACGTAACGAGGCGAACTAGGTACGAGTATAAAACCTAAAGCCGTAGCTCCTAAATTAGCGATCGCTCGTCCTTGGTCCGGTTGGGTAATGCCGCAAATTTTAATTCGCATTTAATCTTATTCACAAAACGTTACAAAAACTGTTAAGTATTCAAACAAAAAGCAGTTTCGGGTCAAGAGCTTTTTATAATGCCCTGTGGTTAACAAAATCTTATCAAGACTGGAGCGCAAATGATCCCTTCCGCCTTACTTTTAGCCACTGCTCAAACCATTCCCTGGAATTTATCCGTCGGCATTACCATGACGTTAGCTAACCTAGTAGCGTTCGTTATCGGTTATTTTGCTATCCAAAATACTGGGGCCGGCCCTGCCTTACCCTTGCCGCAGTTAGCCTCGAAAAAAAGCTTCGGTCTGCCGGAATTATTGGCTACCATGAGTTTTGGCCATATTCTCGGTGCGGGACTGGTTCTCGGTCTTTCTAACGCGGGTATTCTCTAATCAGTAATCAGTGACCAGTAAACCTCAGAGAGAGGAGTAAGGAGCCAGTAGTCAGTAGTCAGGAGAACTAAGCATAAAGAGATTTTAGGCAACTTCATCCCTATTTTTCCCATTTTTGAACTCTCAAAAGTTAATTATGCCAGAAGTCTAGTAATCGTCCAGAGCGGGTGATTATTCTGGCTGCTGGAGGGAAAATTAAGAAAGCAGTTGCCCAAGTCGAAGTTGGAGACTTTGCTAACAAAGAAGAAGCAGTATTGGCTAAATTAACTCAGGAAAGTTAGATGGATGCGGAAAGAAGTATCGAAAATAATTGATAAATGCGAACGTTGCTAATCGCTTAATTAATCGTAAATATTGCCTCTAGAGTTAATCTCATAAATAAAGATTTCGTCTGTCTCCTTTTAACTCACCTTTAAGTTTTTTGATATCAAGTTCTTCAGGGGGATAAACGTTTTGAGTTTCAAGGCAGGTTTTGAGAATACCAATTTTAGTCAAAACAGATTTTCGGCTATTGGCATCTAGTTTCTCCAAAAATTTATTGGCTGATCCAGGTTCTTCGTTACTTGGTATGGTTCGATCAGGGGGCATAAATAGGCTAAATCCTTATCTGGCAAGAGACTTAATTGATTAGCTCGTTCTAGATTGAAAACAATTGGCAAAAATCGAAGCAATGTCTTTCTATATAAGGGTTTCATCCCTTATAACTCCCGTCCATTGCATAACACAAACCGAAGAACCCTGATCCACTGATCCTGATCTTCACGATTAAACCAGCCTGTAATATCAACGAAGCCGTCGTCTTTGTAATCAACAGGATTAAAGGTTGCTTCTATGTCAGCTTGTTCTATATCATCAACATAGGGAATCAGCATCTCGAAGAATTTAAACCACTCTTCCCGCATAACTTCGCGGACGCTTTCCTTGATGATGGTTTTGAGCATTAGAGCATCTAAGGTGTTTGCCGGCTCCATATATTTTCCTCCAATCTACTTGAATTCTAGCAGCAGATCAAGAAAACGGGTTTCTTACAGCAGCTATCTTAATGATCAGGTAGGCAGTTTTCGTTTTGGGGAGTCGGTGGTCGATACCAAATTAGTTTACACTTCATCTTGATGAGCAACGCTGTACCCCGAACTGAAGTTAAATACAGCCAATAGATCGTAAAATTTAGGAAGTTATTATGTTGATTTTTAAGGCTTTTTTGTCAGCCTAGTAAAATTTGGTTAAGCAACTAAGTAAAAGTGAGCGATCGATGCTAGAGAAAACACCGATGACGATGATGGATTTCTTTCGCAAAAGCGAAGGATTTTAGTTTTCTCGGTTCTTCGTTACTTGGCTTAATTGATTAGTTCGCTCTAGAGCAAAAACAATTGACAAAAATCGCTAAATGCCTTTCTCTATAAGGGTTCCATCCCTTATAACCCCCGTCCATTGCATAACACAAACCGAAGAGCCGTTTTCTCAAGCTACTGTTCGAGGCAAGTCAAGAGATTGGGAGAGATTCAGGTAATACAAGGATAGGCGGTTAAAGTGCGTCTTAGCTTACCTGATAACGTTCTTAAAATCTATCTTCAGCAAAAGTTACTCATTTTAGCTATCTAGCTATATAAATAAGTAACTTTACAAGGTTTTAGATAGAGTTTTGGTTTCTATATTTAACCCCGATCCTCACAAACAAAGTCCACTACTCGATCGATTTCCCGGGATGAGCGGATGCGACGACTACCGCTGCCAAGTTCGCCACCACGACAATTAGCCCACCAACGCTCGCGACTGCCATTAACGATCGCATCAAATTCTCTAATTCTGCCACTATCATAATAACTGCGGCGATCAACGACAAAACGACCGATATTGGGGAGGCGAAATTCTTCGTAAACATTACCTTCCCAACCGCCACCAGAATTACCGTGATGGTCGTCGGTGCGTACCTCAAACTCGCCCCGACAACCATTTCTGACCACAATATTGCCGTTTTGGAAATCCCAATTACCCTCACAGGGAGCAGCGGAGCGAGTGCGGGTTAATCTTACTTGAGCCCATCTAGCGTTCACGGGACAGCGAGTAGTGCGACCGCTTTGACTTTCACAATTAACTCTCATGGTTCTGGCCGCTGCTGGCTCGCTCCCCAGGGGATAAATTAGCAACAAGCCGAGACTAGATAATAAAATTTGGCGAAACATTGTCTTAATCTCCAAGAAATTCTCTAGTTTATCTTACAGGGGTATCAAGAAAATGAGTAGTAGTGCTTGAAATGCCTTAATCAACAAAAAAGAAGGGTGATTTAACTTCACCCTTCCCCCTATTCGGTAAATTTTCTTGCCATCCTTAGAGAGCGTTACCGCGAGGTAATACTTCTTCAGGGAAGATAAAGTTTTCGTGGGGTTGGTCTTGGGGAGCCATCCAAGCTCTCAGACCTTCGTTAAGCAGAATATTTTTAGTGTAGAAGGTTTCAAATTCCGGGTCTTCCGCCGCTCTCAATTCCTGAGAAACGAAGTCATAGGCCCGGAGGTTAAGGGCTAATCCCACCACACCCACAGCACTCATCCATAAACCAGTCACGGGGACAAAGAGCATGAAGAAGTGTAACCAACGTTTGTTGGAGAAAGCGATGCCGAAGATTTGCGACCAGAAACGGTTCGCAGT
>NZ_SFBV01000306.1:0-7084 GCF_007095585.1 Microcystis sp. M_OC_Ca_00000000_C217Col | reverse complement strand
TAGCGCAACACCATCGCAGGCAATTAGGCTTACCCATTGTCGCACTTACCGGTAGTAATGGAAAAACCACAACAAAAGAACTTATCTTAGCCGTACTTTCAAAAAAATACAACACAAAGGCGACCAAAGGAAATCTAAACAACCATATCGGCGTTCCCTTAACACTCCTTAGTTTTACCCATGAAACAGAAATAGGTATCGTAGAAATGGGGGCTAACCATCAAAAAGAAATCGAACTCCTTTGTGCGATTGCTGAACCTGATTTCGGCTATATCACTAATTTTGGCAAAGCTCACCTAGAAGGATTTGGGGGTGTTGAAGGAGTTATCAAAGGAAAAAGTGAAATGTATACCTATTTATTCTCCCATCAGAAATTGGCCTTCATCAACGCCGATGATGCAATTCAATGGGAAAAATCAACTACGCATCCACGATTCTCCTTTACCACAAAAGAAAACACAGCTGATGTTACTTTTGGCGCTATAGAAGCCAATCCCTTTGTTACAATTACGTATCAAAACACAGTGATTCATTCGCATTTGATTGGCTTATACAACGCTACTAACATCTGTGCCGCAATCACCATAGGAAAGTACTTTAAAGTCGATACCGATGCGATTAAAGAGGCTATTGAAGGGTACATTCCTGAAAACAACCGCTCGCAAATCATCCAAAAGAATAACTACGAAATCATTTTGGATGCTTATAATGCGAATCCTAGCAGTTTAAAACTTGCGTTAGAAAATTTTATGCAATTAACCAAAACTCCAAAAATTGCAATATTAGGCGACATGTTTGAACTCGGCCCTGAAAGTGAAGAGGAACACCGACAAATTGTTCAACTAATTCCAGACGCTTCAGATCTAGTTTGTCATTTTATCGGAAATTGGTTTAATCGTGTTCAAACGTCACAAAACAACCTTCACTTTTACCCTGATTTTGACGCATTCAAAGCCCAATTCAAAACGAATGCCCCTGCTTTAGTACTGATTAAAGGAAGCCGCGGCATGGCCCTTGAACGAGCCTTAGATTTGTTATAAAAAAAGTATTTTAAATTTACTTTTCAGCTTTATCACAAGTCATAACTCATAACTCATAACTCATAACTCATAATTCATAATTCATAATTCAAAATTCAAAATAATTCTTTTAGCGTGCCCCTCCGGGTCGGGCAATCCGTTGCAAGTCCTCGCTCCGTTGCCCTGCGCTGTGGGCTTTTCACTGCTGTCCCTCACGCGGGTGATTGCGCTTTTACAACCCTAGTTAAAATTTACCAGGCAAGTAATCCTATCGCATTCCCCCCAAAAAAAAACCTGCCAATGGGCAGGTTCTACATGTCATTTATAATTCATAATTCACAATAAAAAAATGAGGCCCTTCAAATTGAAGGGCCTCACTAAAACAAGGCGGCGACATACTCTCCCACAGTTATGCAGTACCATCTGCGCTGTCGGGCTTAACTTCTCTGTTCGGAATGGGAAGAGGTGAGCCCCGACGCAATAACCACCTTAAGAGGTTGGTTAGTCTTGTCAGTGGTTGGCATACCAACACTGCAACAAGCAAAACCGTCTCGAAACTAACGAGACTAATGTCTTAACACACTGCGATAAGATAAGGTAAACAAAGCTGACCCGTCCCGATTACTCGGGACGGTATCGATACATAAGCTTACGGGTTATTAGTACTACTCGGCTATGACATTACTGCCTTTACACCTATAGCCTATCAACGTGGTCATCTCCCACGACCCTTAAAAGAAATCTCATCTTGTGGTGGGTTTCGCGCTTATATGCTTTCAGCGCTTATCCCTTCCCGACGTAGCTACTCTGCGGTGCCCCTGGCGAGACAACAGATACACTAGAGGTCAGTCCAATTCGGTCCTCT
Source organism: Microcystis sp. M_OC_Ca_00000000_C217Col (assembly GCF_007095585.1). Lineage (NCBI taxonomy): Bacteria > Bacillati > Cyanobacteriota > Cyanophyceae > Chroococcales > Microcystaceae > Microcystis > Microcystis sp. M_OC_Ca_00000000_C217Col. Next base: position 5,200 of record NZ_SFBV01000306.1, on the reverse strand, counting down.
CGTACTAGAATCAGATCCACTCAAATTTCTAACGCCCGCAGTAGATAGAGACCGAACTGTCTCACGACGTTCTGAACCCAGCTCGCGTGCCACTTTAATGGGCGAACAGCCCAACCCTTGGGACCTTCTCCAGCCCCAGGATGTGACGAGCCGACATCGAGGTGCCAAACCCCCCCGTCGATATGAGCTCTTGGGGGAGATCAGCCTGTTATCCCCGGCGTACCTTTTATCCTTTGAGCGATGGCCCTTCCATGCGGAACCACCGGATCACTATGCTCTACTTTCGTACCTGATCGACCTGTATGTCTCTCAGTCAAGCTCCCTTATGCCATTGCACTCTACGCACGGTTACCAAGCGTGCTGAGGGAACCTTTAGAAGCCTCCGTTACTCTTTTGGAGGCGACCACCCCAGTCAAACTACCCACCAAGCAATGTCCCCCGCACAGCGGGGTTAGGCCTCAGATAAGCAAAGGGTGGTATTTCAACAATGACTCCCCGAATCCTGGCGAACCCGGTTCATAGTCTCCCACCTATCCTACACATCACTTATCCAAGGTCAATACTAAGCTATAGTAAAGGTGCACAGGGTCTTTTCGTCCCACTGCGGGTAATCGGCATCTTCACCGATACTACAATTTCACCGAGCTCATGGCTGAGACAGTGTCCAGATCGTTACACCATTCGTGCAGGTCGGAACTTACCCGACAAGGAATTTCGCTACCTTAGGACCGTTATAGTTACGGCCGCCGTTTACTGGGGCTTCAATTCAATGCTTCTCCGAAGATAACATCTCCTCTTAACCTTCCAGCACCGGGCAGGTGTCAGGCCCTATACCTCATCTTACGATTTTGCAGAGCCCTGTGTTTTTGATAAACAGTCGCCTGGACCTTTTCACTGCGGCCAGCATTGCTGCTGGCGACCTTTCTCCCGAAGTTACAGGTCTATTTTGCCTAATTCCTTAGCCATGAATCTCTCGAGCACCTTAGGATTCTCTCCTCGACTACCTGTGTCGGTTTACGGTACGGGTACTTGTAATCTAAGTTTAGAGGTTTTTCTTGGAAGCCCTTAGGTACACTATCACTTTGTCCGAAGACGCCGTGTACTATCGTATTTCACCAGTCCCTGCGCATTTTACTACAAGGCCTTTAGTTACGTACTTTAACCAACTATTCCGTCAGTTGGCGGTACTTTCATCACTCCGTCACCCCATCACAATTACAAGTAGTACGGGAATATTAACCCGTTGGCCATCGACTTCCCCTTTCGGGTGCGCCTTAGGACCCGACTAACCCTCAGCTGATTAGCATAGCTGAGGAAACCTTAGTCTTTCGGTGTGCGGGTTTCTCGCCCGCATTATCGTTACTTATGCCTACATTTTCTTTTCTAACCAGTCCAGCATAGCTCACGCTACACCTTCGGCCCTGTTAGAATGCTCCCCTACCACAGAATATTCTGTCCATAGCTTCGGTAGTATACTTATGCCCGATTATTATCCATGCTCGTCCGCTCGACTAGTGAGCTGTTACGCACTCTTTAAATGAATGGCTGCTTCCAAGCCAACATCCTAGCTGTCAAGGCAGACAAACCGCGTTTGTTCAACTTAGCATACATTTGGGGACCTTAGCTGATGGTCTGGGTTCTTTCCCTCTCGGACATGGACCTTAGCACCCATGCCCTCACTGCTGATCATATTATATAGCATTCGGAGTTTGTCAGGAATTGGTAGGCGGTGAAGCCCCCGCATCCAATCAGTAGCTCTACCTCTATATAACTCAATATCAGCGCTGCACCTAAATGCATTTCGGGGAGTACGAGCTATTTCCGAGTTTGATTGGCCTTTCACCCCTACCCACAGGTCATCCGAAGACTTTTCAACGTCAACCGGTTCGGACCTCCACTATGTGTTACCACAGCTTCATCCTGCCCATGGGTAGATCACACGGTTTCGCGTCTACCACTACTGACTCAAGCGCCCTATTCAGACTCGCTTTCGCTACGGATCCATACCTGAAGTACTTATCCTTGCCAGCAACGGTAACTCGTAGGCTCATTATGCAAAAGGCACGCCGTCACCCCAATAAAGGGCTCCGACCGCTTGTAAGCGTATGGTTTCAGGTTCTATTTCACTCCGTTATTCACGGTTCTTTTCACCTTTCCTTCACAGTACTGGTTCACTATCGGTCTCTCAGGAGTATTTAGCCTTACCGGATGGTCCCGGCAAATTCAGACAGGGTTTCACGTGCCCCGCCCTACTCAGGATACCACTATCAATAACTTCTCTTACCTGTACAGGACTATCACCTTGTATCGTCTACCTTTCCAGGTAGTTCCAGTTCAATTAGCATCAAATACCGTGGTCCTACAACCCCAAAATTGCCGTAACAACTCTGGTTTGGGCTCCTACGCTTTCGCTCGCCACTACTCACGCAATCACTATTGTTTTCTTCTCCTCCGCCTACTTAGATGTTTCAGTTCAGCGGGTTCGCCCTCCTATCGGAGTAATACATCTTCAATGTATTGGGTTGCCCCATTCGGATATCTGCGGATCAATTCGTATGTGCCAATCCCCGCAGCTTTTCGCAGCTTATCACGTCCTTCATCGCCTCTGAGAGCCTAGGCATCCCCCATACGCCCTTATTTTGCTTATGTATGTTGGTGCTTACTATATATAAATAAGCGCCTGTGCTTTCTACTTTGTTTGTATTTTATCTTATCACAATATGTCAATGAACTTTTATTAATTTGAAAATTTCATGAGTTGAGAATTTGAAAACGAATCTTCAAATCTTCAAATTGATTAATCTTCAAATCAATTCGTGGAGAATATCGGAGTCGAACCGATGACCTCCTGCGTGCAAGGCAGGCGCTCTAGCCAGCTGAGCTAATCCCCCGTTTTCCAGTGTTCAGTTAACAGTTTTCAGTTAACAGTACTTCAAACGGTTACTCAACCTCCAGAATTTCCTTTTTAAGCAAAAAAACATTTTCAAATCTTCAAATTTTCACATCTTCAAATTGAAAAAAGTAGTCCCGGGCAGACTCGAACTGCCGACCCCTACATTATCAGTGTAGTACTCTAACCAGCTGAGCTACGAGACTCTGTATTTATGCTTACTTATTTTTTGAATCAACAGCGAGAGTAATTCTAATCCTATTTCCTAAAATCAATTCCCCTTAACGTCTCTAGAAAGGAGGTGTTCCAGCCGCACCTTCCGGTACGGCTACCTTGTTACGACTTAGCCCCAGTTACCAGTTTTACCCTAGGCAGCTCCTTGCGGTCACCGACTTCAGGTACCCCCAGCTTCCATGGCTTGACGGGCGGTGTGTACAAGGCCCGGGAACGTATTCACCGGATCATGGCTGATATCCGATTACTAGCGATTCCAGCTTCACGGAGTCGAGTTGCAGACTCCGATCCGAACTGTGACCGGTTTTATAGATTCGCTCCTGGTCGCCCAGTGGCTGCTCTCTGTACCGGCCATTGTAGCACGTGTGTAGCCCAAGGCGTAAGGGCCGTGATGATTTGACGTCATCCCCACCTTCCTCACGGTTTGCACCGGCAGTCTTGCTAGAGTTCCCGACATTACTCGCTGGCAACTAACAACAGGGGTTGCGCTCGTTATAGGACTTAACCTGACACCTCACGGCACGAGCTGACGACAACCATGCAGCACCTTGAAAGACGTCCGAAGAAATATCTGTTTCCAAATACGTCGTCTCCCATTTAAGCCTTGGTAAGGTTCCTCGCGTATCATCGAATTAAACCACATGCTCCACCGCTTGTGCGGGCCCCCGTCAATTCCTTTGAGTTTCAAACTTGCGTTCGTACTCCCCAGGTGGGATACTTATCACTTTCGCTTAGTCACTCAGATAAATCCAAACAACTAGTATCCATCGTTTACGGCGTGGACTACCAGGGTATCTAATCCTGTTCGCTCCCCACGCTTTCGTCCATCAGCGTCAATCCACTGTTAGTAACCTGCCTTCGCAATTGGTATTCCATGTAATATCTAAGCATTTCACCGCTACACTACATATTCTAGTTACTTCACAGTAATTCAAGTCTAACAGTATCAATGGCAGTTTGATCGTTGAGCGACCAGATTTCACCACTGACTTATTAAACCGCCTACGGACCCTTTAAACCCAATGATTCCGGATAACGCTCGCATCCTCCGTATTACCGCGGCTGCTGGCACGGAGTTAGCCGATGCTTATTCTTACGGTACCGTCAAGCTCCGACACGTCGGAGGGTTTCTTCCCGTACAAAAGCAGTTTACAATCCATAGGACCGTCTTCCTGCACGCGGCATGGCTGGTTCAGACTTGCGTCCATTGACCAATATTCCTCACTGCTGCCTCCCGTAGGAGTCTGGTCCGTGTCTCAGTACCAGTGTGGGGGATCTCCCTCTCAGGACCCCTACCCATCATCGTCTTGGTAAGCCGTTACCTTACCAACTAACTAATGGGACGCATGCTCATCTTTTACCGTTGGAACTTTAATATACCAAACATGCGAATGATATATACTATGAGGTATTAATCCAAATTTCTCTGGGCTATCCCTCTGTAAAAGGTAGATTGCATACGCGTTACGCACCCGTGCGCCGGTCTCAAGGAAGCAAGCTTCCTCTACCCCTCGACTTGCATGTGTTAGGCCTGCCGCTAGCGTTCATCCTGAGCCAGGATCAAACTCTTCATCGTAGATTTTTGATTTTTTTGACTCGGGTTCTAGCTTAATTCTAATCCATATCGATTAGCCTTACTCTCTCTTAATTTTTGCTGTCAATCCAATATGTCTATGAACTTGTCTTCTCTAATTCAACCAACCTCTCTCGGTTAGCGGGTGCAAAAGTAAAACTCTTTTTTAATCTGACAAATACTTTTGCAACTTTTTTTTTCGAAATCTTTTACCATTCCGAAAACCCTTAACTTCCGTTTTGGGAGTGCAAATATAGAAACCTATGCACCCTATATCCAAAAAAAAAGCGGTCTTTTTTCTATCTTTTTTTCTATCGGCTTGTTTCCAAAGACTTACACCTTAAAGAAAGTGGGTTCTCGTGGGTAAAATCCACTCCAATGGCAGCGTTTTGGGTAGTTTTTGAAAATACAACACTCCAAAAACTACGTGAAAAAGGCGACTTTTTGGGGTTTGGCTTTTTAAAAGCAGGGGCGTAAGGCCTTCTTCAGAGGCAGTAAGCGCA
>NZ_SFBV01000305.1:0-3567 GCF_007095585.1 Microcystis sp. M_OC_Ca_00000000_C217Col | reverse complement strand
CTGCTTTTTTATTTTTCGATTCGATTCGTCAAACTATACCGATATTTTCTAGGTGTCGATAGCCTTGAATACAGGTTCCTTGTAGGTTCAAAAATTTGTCAAGTATCATAAGTAAAATACTCTGGTTTTTGGTCTCCTGGGACAATTCTTGGGGGACGCAGACCCAATGTTCTCTGGCTCCCAGGTCAATTCCCGCCGCCTTGGCATTGATGATGTTTAACTTCTGGTCACTACTTTGGGTTTTTGGGGACTTGTTTCGGGATTTGGTCATGGCTTTGTTGGCTCCGAGTTATGATCGGGGAAGTACCCTGGTTCTAGGAAGGGTTTTTTACTTGATTCTCGACCACGGGTTCACGAGTTAATCCTCGTCTCGCCAATTCTTTTTTCCTCTTTCCTAGGGACCTTTGCTGATAATCGGGTCTAATGACACCATTGTTACTCCGGTTTGAGTTCAGGATACTTCCAGATTTAGAATATCAGGGCTTGCCCCTAGTTTCTCTTTTTCTTTTTAGGGCGCTTTGCGTCCTTCAGGAGCTAATAACTGATAACTGATGCTTACTCCCTTTGATTCCCCCAGATCTTTACATTGGCAGCAAAGCTTGCGATCACCAATTATTCGTCAATTGGAGATATTTAGCTTTACAACGCAGTTTTTGACTTTTTTGCTCTGGGATCGTTTAACGGGGGCTAATAGGGGCAAAAAACGGCAAAGGAGAGCGAAATGGTTAGTAGACCGCCTCATGAATTTAGGACCAACTTTTATTAAAATTGGACAATCTTTATCGACGCGAGCAGATTTAATTCCGCTCGAATATATCGAACAATTAACCCAATTACAGGATCGAGTTCCCGAATTTAATAGTCAAGAAGCGATCCGAGTTATCGAAACAGAATTAGGACAACCCCTAGATAATTTATTTGCAAGTTTTAGCGTTTCTCCCCTCGCTTGTGCCAGTTTAGGACAAGTGCATCGAGCGCAGTTATTAAGTGGGGAAGAGGTGGTTATTAAGGTACAAAGACCGAATCTAGAAGGACTATTTAATCTCGATTTTGAATTGTTGCATCGTCTCACCCGTTGGTTAAATGTTTTCCCCGTAGTGAAAAAATATAATTTAGAAGCTATCTATCAAGAATTCTTTGAGCTACTCTTTCAAGAAATCGATTATATTCATGAGGGGAAAAATGCTGATCGCTTTCGGGACAATTTTAAGAATTATCCCCAGGTAAAAGTCCCTTTAGTTTACTGGCAATATACCACTCGCAAGGTATTAACTTTGGAGTATGTGCCGGGGATTAAAGTTGATGATCGAGAGACTTTAATAGCTAATAATATTAACGTCGATGGTATTATTCAACTGGGGATCTGTTCCTATCTCAAACAACTATTACAGGATGGTTTTTTCCAATCAGACCCCCATCCAGGTAATATGGCAGTTAGTCAGGAAGGGGAGTTAATTTTCTACGATTTCGGCACGATGTTCGAGTTAAAGTCCGTCGCTAAAGATCAAATGATCGAAACCTTTTTCGCTATCTTGAGAAAGGATACAGAAACAATCTTAAAAACTTTGATGTATATGGGGTTAATTGAACCCGTTAGAGATCTACAACCCATACGAAATATCGTGCAGTTTCTTTTAGATGAATTTCGCGATAAACCGGTAGATGTGAGGGTCTTTGAACAAATTAGCGATCAAGTGTATTTAATGTTTAAACAGCAACCTTTTCGCTTACCTCCCCAAATGACTTTTATTATTAAATCTGTCACCACTTTGGATGGAATTGCCCGCTCTTTAGATCCCCAGTATAATTTATTAGCAGCTAGTCAACCTTTTGTGAAAAGTCTAGCAGTATCAGGAGGAACTACCAACACCATGCTTATCCTAGCTAATCAAGCGCGCACTTTTCTTAAACAACAATGGCAAAAAGGTAATAAAAACGAGAGAATACTCCGTCAATTAGAGGAAAAAATCGAGCGAGGAAATTTAGTTTTTCAAGTTAAGTCACGGGAAAATGAACGACTTCTGAAAAGAATTTATCTGGGAATTAAAGTATTAATTAATGTCTGTCTATTGGGATTTAGCCTTATATCAGCCATATTTTTATTAGACACTAACTATAGCAAACTAGCCATTATTCCCTTCAGTTTAGCGGGGTTATTTGGTTTATTTTTTCTGCGTTCTTCCATGGCTTTATTGATTCAGGAAAGATTAGATAAAATGCTAGAAAAGTAAATAATTATCATCTTTAATTAGTAGATGGCTTTTGTTATCCGCAACAAAAATTAAAGTTTGACAGGCTGTCTGTTGACAAGATTTTCCAGAAGTTATCATAATGAAAATGTTTTCATTGCACCCAGCAGCAAGAGGACAAGAAAATGTTGTTAAAATCTTTAGCCCTTGGTTCCCTTGTCGGATTATCCTTAGTTACATCTATCCCAGTCTTGGCTAATCCTTCCCTTTCTCCAGTACAAACTAACGAAGCAATAATCGCTGTCGGTCAACAAAAATCCGATTTATTTGTTAATTTAACCACCGATGATCCTTGGCGAGCTGCAATGGCCATTGGTGTCGCCACCAATATGTTGAAAAAAGGTCACTCAACCACTATTTTTTTGAATATTACAGGGGTACACTTGGCTGCGAAGACAATTCCTCAACACACTAACGGTATCACTGGTAAAACCCTGCAAGCAATGGTAGTAGATTTCATCAGTCAAGGGGGAAAAGTCTTAATTTGTCCCTCCTGTATGAAACAAGCAGCAATAAAACCTGAAGATCTAATTGCCGGTGTGGTGACAAGTTCTCCCGATTCCCTAGAAGCAAATTTATTTAACGAAACGGTTAAAGTAATTAGCTGGTAAATCTAGCATTTTCTAGAGAATCTAGAGACCTTAACAATAAGGTCTCTATTATTAGTAGATTTATTTTTGCTTAAAAGAGCGGCCGCTCTTGACTCAGTCGTTATACCATTTTTCTTGGTTCGTGAACCGCCTTCCCAGAAAGCTAAGCTGTTGACTATCTAGGGTTTGCTGAATAAATATTACTGGGAGCCTTACTAGAAAACGGTTTTGGGACTTTTTTAGTCAAAAAAGTGCAAGAGACAAACGTTGAGAAATCGATCCGAGGGACTCATACTATTAGGGGTCGAGAAGGTCGTCACCGACCTCCCCTCCCATTCAGAACCGTGCATGAGACTTTCACCTCACACGGCTCCTAGTTTGACTGCTCCCTTGTTAAGGATACAGCTTGACTTCTTTTGGTTGCCATCTTGGCTTCCATCTGATGCCGATTTATCATCGTGACAGTGGCGGTGTAGCAATTGAAGGTTCTTGTATTCGTCCTTTCCGCCTAAGCTGAGAGGGTGAATGTGGTCAACTTCAATTAAATCCGATGGGGTAAAATACTGCCCACATTGGCTACACTTGCCTTGTTGCTTCTTAAGTAGTTTGGCTACTCTAGTCGGTGTGTCAATTGCTTGTCCTCTTCTGGTCGCCCAGTAAGTCCAATTTCCGTCGTAGGGTGAAGCGTCGGGGCGAACTAAGGTATGTCTGACAATTGGTGTCCAATT
>NZ_SFBV01000304.1:0-20194 GCF_007095585.1 Microcystis sp. M_OC_Ca_00000000_C217Col | reverse complement strand
AAAAATAAGGTAAAATAAAGGGAAACGAGCAACCCATACAGAAAAATGTCTTATAGCCTAGACTTGAGAAAAAAAGTAATCGATTATGTAGAGAATGGGGGAAGCATAACCAAAGCCGCCGCTCTATTTAATATAGGAAGAGCGACGATATATAGATGGCTAGGTAGGGAAAAACTGGAAGCAACAAAGGTAAAACACCGTCAGAGAAAGCTGGACTGGAAAGCACTGTCAAAAGATGTCCAAGAAAATCCCGAGGCAAGATTAAGAGACAGAGCCGAGAAATTTGGAGTGAGACCAAGTGCCATTTGCTATGCCTTAAAAAAAATGAAAGTTACCAGAAAAAAGAAGGAACTTCGTTATAGAGAAAGAAACCGAGAAGAAAGAATGAAATACTACAGAGTGCTGAGAGAATTGATTAAAATATATGGAAGTGAAAGCCTTGTATTTATTGATGAGTCAGGGTTTGAAGAATTTCAAGCCTGTTTTTATGCTTGGTCAAAAAAAGGGAAGAAAGTCTTTGGAGATGGAAAAAGAGAGAACCTTGTCGCTGGTAGAAGAAAGGGAAAAAAAGACTTTATTGCACCGATGGTATTTACGAGAAGCCTGAATGCCGAAGGTTTTGAAGGGTGGTTATCTTTATATTTATTGCCCTCTCGCACCCATAACATCAGTATTAATTATGGATAATGCACCAATTCATCGGAAGACAGTCATTAAACAACTGGTAGAGGAAGCAGGTCATCAGGTCGTGTTTTTGCCAAAATACTCTCCTGATTTAAATGAATCGAACATGATTTTAGTGCATTAAAGAGGGCAAGAATGTATGCTCCTGTGGGGACACCCCTTGATGAAATTATTCGTACTTATTGTGTCGCCTAGCGTCTCGTTCTTATTTGAAATAACTATATCTGTCAAAAAATAATGCTTCTACACAAGTTCTCTATTTAAATAAGAGAATTTTATCTGATTTTTTTCAAAATGAGAATTGCTGCTCTTATGGAGTAAGCCTTCAAGCTATCGCTAACTAACAGAAACCCGGAATTTGAGTTTTTATTAGAAAAAAAGTTAGCGTTCCCTTGTCAAGCAAGGGTTTCAGAACCTAGATTCGGTTAGGGATTTCCGAAAGTCCCTCCAAGAGCATTATACTAAATCCGTTGAGTAACGCACAGAAAACGGGTTTCTCGGAGAAACCCGTTTTCTACTCATGCACTCATGCAAAACGGAGAATAAATAATCAGTTTTTAATAACTGGATTTAGTATTATTTGTCCGTTTTCATAGATAGCTTCGTATTGCATGGGTTGAGTGGCTGTTCATCATTAGCTTAACTACCTACTTTGGCTCGACTTTGAGAACTTTTTCTGTTACCAAACGAACCTCAACCGCTGTAAAGGGTTCAACTGCAACAGTCACCATGTAGCTGATACCCGCTTTCATGCGCCCGTCAAGAGCCCCCCAAAAATCCCAAGCATTCGGGGTGCGTTCAGGTTGAGAAACCCAGGCGCGGAGAGGTAGAGATTGATTGGCTATTTGCCCCTTGAGGACTTCCGTTGGCAAAATTGGATAGCTCAATAAGGTCTGCAAAATACTGCCTAACAGTCGATGTTCGTCGGCGACATCGGTTGTCCAAACGGTGATTAGATAGGATAAATCAATACGAGTGGGGGCAATTTTTTCGGTTCCTGTTCCTGTGGTTCCGTTGCGGGAGAGATAGCGCTCATTGCTGCGTAACTCGTGATTCTCGCGGATGTCGTAGAGAAAACAATTAATTGTAGGCTTATTCGGCTTGGGATTCCAGTCGTCTTTGTTCGGCACTTCAAACTTAATATCGATCGCGTTAGGATCGAGAGGCACTTTTTGCACCAGCAATTCTTTAAGCGTATCGTCGAGATCGTGGATCATTGAATTTCACCTCCTGGAAGTTCCATTTCTGCTGCACTCAAGTTGTGGGGCCAGTTTGGCTCGTTCAGCTTGGGATTGACAATTTTATTTTCAAAGTCGAGCCAGATGCGCCTGTCGTTGCGGCAATCGTAGGCTCGGCAAGGGATGGGGCGCTGGGAATGCACCGTACAGCCTAAACCTTGGCGATCAAAGTGGTGGCAATAGCCGTCCGCACCTTTGGCAATAACATAAGGTTGGCTCAACTCCCAGCGGATGACTCCTTCTTCGATGTCTTGGCGCGACAGGGGAAAAACCATTTTGCAGCAGGCAGCCTGGCACAAATGTACCCGATTTTCGCAGTCAATGGCGACGGGTTGGGAAAAGGTATATTTATCTTGTTCTGGTTCCTGCAAGGAAACGCCCGGATCTTGCTGCAGGAAACGTTTGAGCAGTCGTTGGGCTACCTGCTTTTTCCTTGTGTCAATTTCGTCAAGATCGAGTAAGCCTTTTTCTGTCAGCAGTTCGATGAGCGCATAGACGAAGGAGGCGGCTTCCAGGGTGCGCCCTGCCGTGGCATTTGTGCGTGCATGGAGATAAGTTAGGCCCTTTGCCACCTCATGGTGTCGGGCAAGGTCATCAGGCATGGCTGGATTAATCCCGGTTTGGCTTTCTTGATCCATGATACTTGGCAGAACAATGGGCAAACCAACTTACTTTTGTTTAAATGGCAAAAACTCCTCCTCCCCAATCAGTCTTCCCATCTTCTGAAACTCCCGCTTGGTTGCTTGCAGCAGATGTTTCATCGTCACACACTGGCTCTTTTCTGCGGCGAGGAAGGCAGCCGCCAGGGCGATGTTGCGAATATTACCTCCTGCCAGCTTGAATTGCCGCGCCATGCCTTCGAGATCCACATCGGCTGCCAGGGGTGTCTGTTTGGGCCAGATGCGCCGCCAGATTTGCAGGCGGTAGTCCGCTTCAGGAAAGGGAAACTCGACAATGAAACGGATGCGCCGAGTGAAGGCTTCATCTAGATTCTGCCGCAAATTGGTGGTTAGGAGCGTCACCCCTTCGTATTCCTCCATTTTCTGCAACAGATAGGCAATTTCAAGATTAGCGTAGCGATCGTGGGCATCCTTAACCTCGGAGCGCTTGCCAAAGAGAGCATCTGCTTCGTCAAATAAAAGGATGGCATTGGCACTCTGGGCGGCGGTAAAGATCCGCTCCAGGTTCTTTTCCGTCTCGCCAATGTACTTGCTGACTACTTGGGAGAGGTCGATCTGATAGAGGTCGAGGTGCAACTCCTGGGCGATGACCGCCGCCGCCATTGTCTTACCCGTACCAGGTGAGCCAGAGAAGAGGGCATTTAGCCCTTTACCGAGGGAGAGTTTCTGCTCGAAGCCCCACTGACCGCAGACGAGGTGATGGTATTTGACCTGATTGCAAATTTCTTGGAGTTGAGTCAGTCCCTCGGGCGGGAGGATCAGATCGGCCCAGGTGGAGTGAGGGGAAATTTTGCGGGCGAGGGAAGTCAGGGCTTGACCTGAGTGGGCGCGAGCAGCAGCAAATAGGTCTTCTAAGCTTAAGGAATGAGGGGGTTCCTGGGATGCCTGGGCCGCCTGCCAGCGAGCCTGGTGCTGGGCTGAGGCGACTGCATCGCCAATTTGTTCAGGAGTCAGGCGGAAACGGTCAGCGAGGGTATCTAACTCCTGGGCCGGTCGGCTAATGCCAGATTGGGAGAGATAGGCTTGCCAGTTGTCCCGACGTTGGGCAAAGTCGGGTAGGGGAAAGGAGACGGGAAGAATCGTGCGGGTGGAGCCGGGGATGTCTGACAAGTTTGGCCCTGCTCCTCCGAAGATGGCGATGCTGGGAAATTGGGCGATCGCCTGCAATAGGCGCTGATAGTTGCTTATCTGCTCTTGGGAACCCAGTGCGTCGATTCCCTCAAGATACAGCACCCCATCTTGAAACTGGGCTTCTCGCAAGAGCAGGGGCAAGATTGACTCTAGCTCGGTTTTCGCGGCGATCGCTGTGGCGATGTCTGCTACTAACAGCCTCATGTCCAACTTGAGAGCGATCGCTTCTGCTGCTTGGCGCTTTCCCACTCCCTGGGGACCGTGAAAGTGAAGGTGTAAAGGCTGATTGGCTTCCCTCGCCTGGAGTGCTAAGGCGAGCAAAGCTTGCTGGATTTTGGTATCTAACGACAGTGACTCTGATTCTGGAATCGGCTTAACTATCTGGCAGAATGTGGCCAATCGGGAGTCGAGTCCCTCCTGTCCTAGCAGGTAGCGGATTAGTTGCTCATCAGGCTTGAGGTAACAAGCAAGTAAGGGAGGCTGCACCTGATGGGGGTCCGCCAACAGATGGAGCAGTCGATGGCGGATTAGGGGCGCGTCTGGGGCAACCCGATACCTTTGCCACAGCTTGCTTGGGGCTGAAGAACACAGCAGGTTGAGGGCGAGATCTACTGTGGGTCGCCTGCGAGTTACGTCGTCCTGGAGGTAGGCGTAAAGCCTTTCGTAGCGCAGGTCGAGTTCGGGAGCGAGGGCAATTACCACTAGCTCTAGGTCGAAGACGGACAGGTCAAAGGTTTGCTTGAGCCAGGCTAGGCGGGATGCTTTGTCGGCTAACTCAGAAAAGGATGGCTCCCAAGCTTCTCCTCTGAGTTTCAGGACAGGATCTCCTGGCTGGCGCACTAACAATTTCTCGACATCTTCCTGAGTGAGATAAAGACCTTGATATGCTTCAGTTGTTGGGTCTTTGGCATAGATTGCTTGAGCGGCAACCACTGCTTTTTCTAGCAGTTTGTCTAACCACTGTAAAGCTGGTAATAGATTTTCCAACCAGGCTTTATTAGCCTCGATAACCATAATAAACACCACAGAGACACAGAGGACACAGAGTTTTTTTAAATGTTAAATACTTCAGTTAGTTTGAGAGAGAGATTCTACTATTTCAACAACGTCAAGATTTTCTTCTTCCTCAGTTTTAGCGAGTAACTCTTCTAATACTTGAATAGCGCCACTGATACGAAGCATGGTAGTCCTTAGATTCGACCCTTGTGTTTCTAAATCAGCTAACATTTTTTGACCAGATTCATATTCTGCTTTGAGTTGTTCGAGGCGTTCTTTGATTTGTTTTTTCATAGGAATAATGCGTTGGAAAAATTTGCTTCTAACCTAGGTCATAACATAAAAGCTGATTTTGCAATGGTTTGGCAGATTAATTATCGCCGATTTCATAAATTATCTACTCTCCTGGCTCTTCATTGAAGATAGCATGGTATAAAATGCCTAAAATTTTGTTGATGTCTTTAATGTAATACTCACTCAAATCAATCTGAACGGTTTTACCTACAAGTTTTAAAAATCTCCAGATAGTTCCAATTGTCACGACTCCGTAAATGACAGAAATTTCATTACCTTCCTGTTGGTTGAAGATTTGAGCGGCGATTGCTTCAGCAATACACTGACCAAATCCTGAGTTTAAGTTTTCATTTTTCGCCTCAACAATTGTGATAATCGGCTGACGAATAAATAACTGTTCTGGATTTTTACTGATAATAAAGTCGCAAATACCGTTCAAGCCTTGGCTGAAATCGACAGTAAAGTCAACTCCAGAAAATAGACTAATTTGGTGTTTTAATTTTCTTCGCAACTCTAATAAGACAGGAGCAATAATCATTTCTGAACGAGCTTTTTCGGTGTTGATAGCTACTGCTAAATCGACTGTTTCCTGGAGGGTTGTCATTAAATATTCACTACCCTCTACTTCTGGAATGGAGGCGAATAATTCAGATTTTTCCCGAATAGTTAAACCAAAAAGTTTTACTAATTCATCTAACTTGAAATTGCCATAAGCCATTTACACTCACCGCCTTTTATTGTTCAAATAAAATTCTAATAAACACCACAGAGACACAGAGGACACAGAGTTTTTTTGTTGATTCAGTGATGGTAATAATCTATTCTTTCCATGTAATAATACCTCCGCATTAGAAAGTCCAGTGTACAAACTTCCCTGTTCGTAGTAACGACTTTAGTCGTCCCTGATTACAGAAGTGGTGCGTTACGGCGAATTATTAATTTTGGTTTTTTGACCAAATTGATAGCCGCCTAACGCACCCTACACTCTTTTCAATGCTTCCTGAACAAAACTTTCTTAAAAAAAAGAGTGGTATTTCAGGTTGGCAGTGTGTTACTTTTTTAACGCACTCTACAAGAGCAGCGATCACACTAATCATCTTTAAGATTTTTTCTCTAGGATTTCAACTTTTTCTGCTAATTCTAAGAGCCTCTTTTCTTGCTCTTTAATGACTTTAGTTAGCAATGCGACAATATGATCATTACTGATACTTTGCCTGTCACGAGATGCCACTAAATCTGGAACATCTTCTGCGATAAAGCCAAGATGTAAATTCTTATCTTTATCGTCTTTCAGATTGTATTTAACGGGATTTAGTTCAGCTAAGGCATCAACAGCTTCTTCAGGAGAAATTTTCAGAATATTCTCCTTTAACTTTCTTGAAGAAGACTTCAGAAATGAGGTAGCTTTGACATTGCCATTGACCTCTAATCTTTCGGAAGGACTGTCAGTTCCGACACCGACATTCCCACTGGGTTTAATTCTCATTACTTCTTGACCTTGAACGTCTCCTCCGTGTAGCACATTAACAAATCTTAAGTCATCTTGTAGATCATCACCCCAAGCAATCACCGCATCTTTTCGGTTAGGTCCTTGATCTTTTAAGCCAATAAATAAACTATCACTATCCCAAGTAATATTGATTCCTTTTTGCATCCAATCACGATCCAAGTTTCCTCCGCCAATCTCTAAGACATTTGTTACTGATAAATTACCAGTAACAGTCAAACTATTTTGAATTGTCAGAGGACCTGTCATCGTATCCCCGGCTTTGTTAACTGCCAGGTCGAGGTTTTTCACAACTCCCGTTAAGTTTGAGCCATCCCCGAGAAATGAGGTAGCTTTTACATTGCCATTGACCTCTAATCTTGCGGTAGGAGCGGCGGTGGTGGCAATGCCGACATTGCCAGTAACAGTTAAATCTGTGGTCTTAATTTTGCTATCGATTTGCAACTCTTTGGCTGCACTACAGCTAAGTACCGGCCATTGATTTTCGAGAAGATCGTCCTGAAAAAACGCAAGACTTTTGAGATTTTGGTCAGCCATCTTAATTGCCTCCTTAATTTAATAAGATTTTTGGATTGGCGGTTCTAAAGCTTTGATTTTTTCTGTTAATACAGATATGGTGATTTGTTGATCTTGCAAGACTTTAGTTAATACGCCAACGATGTCCATGACACTCACTCCTTTTCGGTCAGAGGTTGCCAAAAATTCCGGTACATCTTCAGCGATAAATCCGATGTTTTGACGTTGGTCACTATCAGTTTTGTAATTGAACTTAACGGGATTAAGTTCTGCTAAAGTTTGAACTGCTTCTTGGATGGAAAGCCGTTCAATATTTTCTTTTAATTCCTTGGAAGAACTGTTGGTGAATTTTCCGACGACACAAACGTCTTTAGCAATTAGGGAAAGTCTGCCATTGTCATCATTAATAATTCGGGCATTGTAATCTTCTGCCACTCCGGCAAAATGGAAGTCGATGTAGGGTCTGCCACTACCTGGTGTAGAGGGATCTCCACCAAGCTCAATACTACCTCCTTGATCGAGTTGCAATCTACTATTCCCCCATTTAATCTCTCCTTGTACTGATAAATTGCCCTCGATACTTTGCGTCCCAGTAAAGGTATTTTCCCCTCTTGTTGCTACTAAGTTAGGAATGCGGTCAACACTTAACGTTCCCGAAGTAATATTTTCAGCATCAATATTGCCTGAGATTGTGCCAGTAACGGTGAGATTATTTTGAATCGTCAGCGCCCCGGTCATCGTATCCCCGGCTTTTTTCACTGCCAGGTCGAGGTTTTTCACAACTCCTGTTAAGTTTGAGCCATCTCCGAGAAAGGTGAGTGCTTGTACGATGCCACTGGCTTGTAAATCTGTCGTTTTAATTTTGCTATCGACTTGTAACTCTTTGGCTGCACTACAGCTAAGTACCGGCCATTGATTTTCGAGAAGATCGTCCTGAAAAAACGCAAGACTTTTGAGATTTTGGTCAGCCATCTTAATTGCCTCCTGATTTTTAATTCATTAATTAACCATTCAATTTCTGCCACAAACTGGCACATCAATCAGGTAAAATCCAGAGCGAACTGTCTGCAATTTGATAACAATTGGGTTGCCTTGCTCATCTGTCTCCAATAGTCCTCCTGCTGTTTCCCCTTCGCCAACCGCTTGACTTTGAAGTCCCATTTTATATTTCTCCTTGAGCTTAGGTGGAGGATAACTGTCGTACAGTTTATTCATTTCTTTGGAGGATAGTTTTTGACAATTCTGGGTTTTTTCGATTTTCCCTAAATCAGCGTTGGCTGTCTCCACTCGAACAATTCCCTCGGTAGCCCCTTCTTTAATGATGACGAAAGCATAATTGAGACCCTGTAAAACTTTAGGGACAAGAATTTCGGCTTCGCCACCCGGTTTCGGTTCGACAGATAGGGGAACTTTAAAAAATGCGATCAACATAACTCCCTCCTTATTGAATATTTACAAATACAGCAATATAACCTGTTCCCTCTTTGAGAGATTCTAAGGCTTTGCCAATAATACTGCCAAGTTTGGGTTCGGTGGCTTTCTTGGCGTGTCCAGGATTATTAGATGAGGTGAGCAAATCACCCACTTCAATAGGGGCTTCGGTAGCATCGACCTTGCAGTGGGCGTAAGCACCAAGAGTTACTACCAGTAATTCGCCACCATTTTCTACGAACGTCGGATCATCAGGTTCAACTCTAGTATCAGGAGAATTTTGATCGGGTATGCTTTCGCGGTCAACAATCCCAATAACTCGGCTATCATTTTCTGTGTCTGCCAAGGTCACTTCAGGAACTGGGATTTTGTTGTTATCACCGTAAAAATGATGGATAGGTGTGCCTTTTAATGTCACTAAATCCCCCGTTCTCAATCGCTGTTCACTGGCGTTGACGAAGGCATCTACTACATAGCCAGTCTTTGGCCCGGTAAATTTGGCTCCACCATTAACGGTTAGTTGATCGGTGACAGTTAATGCACCACTGATGGTGCCTCCCGTAGTTGGCAAAGCACCCACCTGAGCCGCCGTTGTACTATGGGGATTATCGAGGCGATTAGCGTGAGTATTGAAAAGAGTCGTTACCTCGCTATCCCGGGCAATTGCTGGGTCAATTCTCGCCTCATTAATCACCCCTGTACTCGCATTAATCTGAGTAACAAGGCGGTTCGTTCCTCCCTGATTATCAATTAGGGCGGCGGTTGTTTGGTGGGGGTTATTGGTGTTACTGGTGTGGCTATCCAACTCAGTCCCATCAGCAGAAACATCCCGACCATCCACTGTCCCAGTCACTTCCAGATTACCAGTAACTCTCAGGTTACTTTGTAAATCGGCTCGTCCGGCGGCTCCTAAACGCATCCGGGACCATTGGGAGGGGTCAACATTAGTATCAGTTAAAGTGAGACTACGGGCTTCTAAATCGCCAGCAACAACCCCAGCAGCACGCCGCCGATTGACTCCCTCTCCTTCATCGGTGGCTGTAATTTTGCCCTCAGAGTTCACTGTCACCCGCCCCAAGATTAATTGCAGACTCAATTGATCAGCGGAAGGGGGATTTTCACTTATATTAATGGTGGGGATTTCTTGTACGCGGGTAAAGCCTTCTACTCCCGTTTCATTCGTCTTATCGACTTGCTTATACTCGTGGGCGATAGTAACATAGACCGTTTTATTAACAAAGCCAGATAAATCTTTATTAGCTTTCTCCACTAGCACAATCTCTCGTCCCTCACTGTCAATCGCCATGCCTTCAGCAATTTCTATCTGGGACGAACCAATAGTATATTGTAATTTTAAGCCATCGGCGATGCCCCAAGTGTGGAGATTCTCATTGTGTCGCCGTCTCATCTCTAGGTGATAGGTTTGTTCCTCAGTAAAATCGGGGGCTCGCAGGAATTGCCCGTTAAAGTAATTTAAGCGTTTGATTGGGTTAGCCATCTTTCGTCTCCTTGGGTAAGTTTAGATTGCAGTACAGATAGTGTTAGGTCGGTTATCTTCAAAGCGGATCTAAAAGAGTATCGATGCCTACAGTGGAATTAACATCAATCCGAAATACAGGCGTTACTACTGTAATCGGTTGGCGATAGTCAGTGTGAGCTGGTTTTTGTAAATCGACAATAGCGGTAACAATCTCTTGCTGTTGCTTGCGCCGTTCAGGATTGGCCGTTGGCAAAACAATTTGCACCCAAAAGAAGAAGGGAGCGCCACCATCAAGTATGGTATCTTTCCCAATGGTAGCATGGACACCTACCTGAAATGGCGCGTTCAGTTCATTGACCTGCACACCAACATCAGATGTCGTCTGTACCCCCGTTTGGGTATAAATAATTAAAGCTTCTTCTAAACCGCGTTTAGTGCCTCGCAGCCGATACAATTGAGTCGCCCTAGCAATTAACAGTCGTTTCTTATTTTCCTCCCAATCATCCCGCAGAGTCAAGGCTACCCAACTAGCCAGCCAAGGTAAGAAGTCGAAGTCTTTGTCCCTGGGGTCGCTGGGAGCGCGTTGAGAGGCACTCAAGTTGGCTCCAGCCTCAAAATACCGATACACTCCCGCTAACTGGGTTGTTCCGCTACTAGCTGGATTGAGTAGCTTGTCTAAATCGGTAATGTTTCCTCCCCCCAGAATTTCTTCTAGACCCGGTTGGGGGATTTCTAGGGATACTTCTCCTAAACCAAGGATAATTCTTTCAAAAGCCAGTAGGAAGCGACCGAGAAAATTCGGCTGGTTAGCTTCACTATCTTCTTGAAAAATAGCCGGTAGGTAATTTAGTAAACTACTTGCCTGTCCAGTTCTTTCATTGATTGTCATAAAATCCCCTCCAGAAAAAATTGTTTGATCACTTACTTGCTCAACCAGTAATAGCTGAATTCACCTCAACCAGCGATCGCAAATCAATCACTTCTCCTGCTTTGATTAACAGCCATCCCCCTGGTTCTTGGTTGCGGTCGCTGGATAATTGAATAGAAGTAACCTGAGCAATACCAGTAATAATTGTTGCCAAATTTAATTCAAGAGAATTTGTCTCAAGATACTGAGAATCTACTAAGTTCAGGCTGCTCAGCTTGATTGTTTGGGTGGCGGTAACTTCAATTTTCATGTTAGTTGCACCAGTCGGATTTAGAGCGCAAATTGTTGGATATAAAGGATGGAAAAAAGCTCGGGTTTGGCTTTTAATTTCTCGCTTCAGTAAGTCAGGATTTGCTCCAGAAGCAGCCCTAACTTTAATTGTTAACTGCACTACCAAAAAATTAGCACTAGGTGCGATCGCTATCTGGTCTAGTTTGAGGCGGTTTGCCGGCAGATAATGGTCATACAGTTCCAGTCCAATCGGTTCCCCCCGATCATTCCAGAGGGTTTCTGTTGCTAGGCAATGTTGATCTTCTGGCTGGCACTCGCTGACAAGTAGAACGTCTGTTAAATAATCAATTCCGTCAATTTTTTCTAGTAATTCATACACCTCCGAGACGTGAACATCTCGACTAAAAGGCCAGTTTTCCGGGTCAAGGAATTGCTGCATAGCTTTGACGATGCCGTTGCTGACTGTCTCAGTGAGTACATCAGAGCGACGAGCAACGAGAATTTCCACACTGATAGGAGTATAGGTCGGACCGACAACCGACAGGCGAGTAGTGAGGATAGACCGTTGCTGAAGATATCCCTGAAGTGCATCTCGTAGTAGAGTCGTTGGTTGGGGTCCTAATTGATTGGCACTGTCACTATCTTTATCAGGTAGAATCAGAACACTAACATAGTTAGGTTTACTTTGCTTCTTTTCTTCTTCCCTCCCTGCTCCTAAATAGCGTTGCGGAACACAGTAAGCGCGTTTAATTTTTTGGCTCACTTTTGAGGGTAAATTTTCTTCTTTTACCTCTAAATTAGTAGTATCCCACCATTCTTTGCAGCGGTCTTTAAGAGATTTTTCAAGTAATTTGTCCGCCTTTTCTTCTTGCTGCATCTGCACTAACCAGATGTTAAATTTTTCCTGACTTAGGGTTTCGTAATCTTCAGCCGTTATTGCTCGATATTCATCCCGCAAATTTAAAACAGCATCCTGGATTTCTTGTGCTAAATCCTGATTTTGCTCGGCAACCCAATCAGGTCCATTAAGCAACCGCAAAAATGTTCGCAAGTTATCATCAGTTATTCGATTTTGCCGATACAGCAACATTTCCGTCAAGTAGGCCAACATTTCAATCAGGGTAATGCCTGGATCGGAGGGATTATAATTTGTCCATTCCGGGGCGTAGTTAGGAATCAGTCTGAGGGCTTCGGCAACAAGATCCTCATAAGTGCGGTCATCTAAGTTAGGCAATTCTAAAGGCATGGTAAATAATTCACAATTTAATTAATTTTCAATCTTCAAAAACTGCAAGCTTCCTCAAGATTCCTCAAAAAATAGGCTGATGGTGTGAGTACCAGAATAGACTAAGAAACGGCCGGTCTTTCTTATCGCCTCAACCTCCTGAGAAACCCTGCCATCATCGACCAGGAGGCGGCGAATATAACTGACCCCCGGGACGGCTTCTAATAGGGCATAAAAATCGGATTTGTAGGGTTCGCGTCCAAAATCCCAGCCATTGCCATCTAATCCGCCCGTCAGGGGGTGTAAAAATTGCTCTAGGGTTGCTTTAACTGCTTGTTCGACAGCACTGGCTCCTTCGAGTGAACTCAAAGCAATTTCGACATTAACGCTTACTGGGATATAAGGAGGCCCAACCACCAGAATCTCGACAGTTGGACAAGCACGCGCTCTGAGAAACTTTTCAACTCGGCTAATCAGTTCCAGACTTGGTAGAGGCTTGAGCGCCTCAGAGCGCGGTACGATGATGATGCTGGTTGTTCCCCGTCTAGGTGCTTGCTCAGGTGGATCTCCTAGCCAATGTAGAGGTAGGCATTTCGCCCTTGCCACCTCTGGGGAAGCCAGTTTTGCTAAGTCTTCGTAATCTTCTAGGGTGACGGCGCGATCGCGGTGACGGATAGTTTCAGGGAGGCGATCGCGCAGGGATTCCAGGGTCTCTGCTTCTGCTCCACCCACCGCCGCTTGTAAGTTGGTCACTTTCTCGATGTAGGGAACTGTGGTCTTCAGTTGCACAATACTATCAACAGGTTTATTCCCCGCTTTGCCACCGCCTGTCTGATACCGCGCTATCCTTAGATTACCAGTTCCCAGAGGCGGAATCAGCCCGTTGCGTCCGTTACCAAACCGAATTTTGCCCGTAAGCTGGTCGAGGACGTAGTGGCGATCGCGGGAACTTGAGCCATAAAAATCAGGAACTTGCTGCCATTGTACCCAGACTTCTCGAGAATTGGGAGTTGGGGTAATCGGGTTGCTATTTCCTGGCAGTTTTAGTCTCTCTAGCTCTAGTTCTGAAGGTTTTTCTGGTTCTCTGACCTCTAATTGTGGGTTTTGCAGGACGGGAAAGCGAGTCGTTTGGAAAATTTGATTTTCTGACCCGTTACTAGAACCTAAAATTTCCTTGACAATCGTGAGCGTTTGGCTGGCAAAAGTTGTATTGAGGGCAAGGTTGATGATTCTAGGTTCAATGAGATAGTCTCCTGTTTCCCACTGTACCCGTAACCAGTAACGTTCCGATAAGTCAAACTCGGCTTTAGTTTGACAGTCAGCCGGAACCAAGAATTTAATTAATCCTGAAAGGGTGAAATTTTCGCTGCCATCATCGACCGTAAGTTTGGACCAAGCTTGTCCATTCCAATATTGCCAAGATAACCGGACTGGCGACATTGGCGGTAGTTGGTCTGCCACAAAAGTTTCTAAAGTAGCAGTATAAATAGTAGCAAAAGTATCAGGACGGCTCAGGCGGAGGAAAGCAATATCTCGGTTTTCCTGATTGAGATCTTCGGGAATAGTAATCTGCACTTTTAAGGATTTTATTTCCCCAGGAGCAAGAGTAATTGAAGTCCCTTCCTCTGAGATTGTCGTCTCCCAATTATTGCCCCAAATTTCCACTCGCCAAGTGACTGATTGCTCCGTATCATTTGTTACCCATATAGGATGGGTGACTATTCCGGTTGTCGCAACTTGACGACTGTAGGGAGGAGAAAGAGGGATAAATTTTTCCCCATATTTCAAGTCTGCTAAGGAGACAAAAAGACTCAGAGGACGATTGGGAAATTTGGAGCGATTTTGCGGGAGGGTAAATCCTAGATATAACGAAGGATGAGATTCTGTGAGGGCTTCAAAAGGAATAAATGGTTGTTCTTTCTGTTGAATGTAGGTAAAGTTATTGTAGGTTTGACAAGCAGAAAGGGACTGAGTAGCATTATATGTATAACTTAGGGTTAGGGATTTGAGCAAAGGGGGAGAAAGGGTGTTAGAAATTAACCATACTCCTGTCCCCACTGGATGAGGCGATTGTAGGGCTTCTGTCAAGGTCAGGCTATTATTTGAGGTATTAACAACCCCGATAGTTCGGACCTCCTGAGTGTTAGTTCCCGTGGCAATTTGGATGCGATCGCCTGGCATAAACCCCCGGCTACTGTTGACGATAATTTGCTCGGTGTTTTCCCTAATTTCTTGTCTGAGGGTAGTAAAAGTAGGGGGTTGAGAGGAAGTACCCGTGCCATAGTTTCCCCGAACAATCCGCACGCGAATCCAATAATTATTCTTGCCATTAACTTCACCTAATCCTATCTGATTGGGCAAAGTAAAAGTGATTGAACCGCTTTGGCTGAATTTGGCAGTTGCTAGACTACTGGGAGTTACCAATAATGGCTGCCAAGCCTTACCATCCCAAGTATCGAAGGCTAATTCAACTTCATTTTCGCTGTTGACGGGGACAGTTTCATTGAGGGTGATGTTGACTGTTACCCTAGCTCCGGCTTTGGAAAAGACTTCCTGACTAGCTAGGTAGAGTGTGTCACTGAGGCGGGGGGTTTCGCCAAAGGGAGAGAAGTCTTTAGTTAGGTCGAGGGGTGAAGAATTAATAAAACCGAGATCGGGTAGTAAATTAGACTGAGTAACGCTCACGCTCGCTGTAATCCCTTGAATTTTCGGTAAGGGAGGAGAACCAGGGATTAAAGACTGATTAAGCGCAACTTTCAGCCAGGACGCTTCTACGCCATTGATGATTTGTTTAACGGGAACGGGAAAGTTAGGAATTGATACTTGCCAACTTTGGTTATTTTCTGAGATATTACTGACCAATTGACTGATTTGCCGCCAATCTTTACCATCCCAATAAGACCAAGTCAAGGGGAGTCCTGCTAACCTCTGAGCCTCCTCAGATTGAATTGTTAAGGTGACAGTTTTAGCAACTGGTAGGGTGAATAGGTCATCGCAAGCTAAGTACAGGCTGTGTTCGACTCCCGCATCGCCATGAAAGACAAAACCCGCAGTTGCAGTTTTGGTCGTCAGCCACCCAGTGCGATCGCTCCAGGTATCCTGCTGCGGCTCCCGCACAAATACGGAGGTGAGTTGAGCGGCGGTAACTACTAATTCCGCTTCTGTTTCAAAGATGACTGGGGCTTTTTCCCCTTCCGCTGGGGGAGCGGCTACCTGAGTTCCCACTGGAACCACTACATCCACTGTAGAGCCAGCCGCCAAAGAAAAGGTCAGGGGAGTGCGAGCGGCTTGAGGTGGGAGGCGGGAGGCTCCTAACAAGTCCAGGAATGCCAAGAAATTCTTGTCCGGGACTTGGTTCAAGCGCTCGATGATAATTTCGGCAAAGCGGGCAAAGGTGCCAATCAAGACGGCACTGATAGTCCCCTTTTTCGGCAGTCTCTTGCCTGTTACTGGATCTATTTCAGATTCCTGCCAAGTGGGTGCATATTCAAGCAGTAATTCCTGCAACTGCTGGGTAATCTCAGTTGCTGTGCGCTTGTCAATTTTCGGGGCTGATTTAACCATTGAATTATGAATTATGAATTAGGAATTACATTCTTTCTAAATAAAACGGATAGACGAGATTAAAAACGTTATTACTTGCTCGCACCTGATAGTCAATACTGATGAGCAGTTTTTCTCCGTCGCTGTCGGATTGGGAAATAACTTGAACGTCTAGTACATCAATGCGAGGCTCGAACAAGAGCAAAGCTTCTCGCACTTGTTGGGAAATTTTGCCAGCGGTGGCTGCCGTATTCATTTCAAAAACGAGGTCGTAAATCCCGCAGCCGAAATCAGGGCGCATCACGCGCTCGCCCTTAGCCGTTCCCAGAATGATCCAGATGGACTGACGGACGCTTTCTTCGTACTTTGCCCATTTGAGCGCCCCCGAATCCACCTGAATGGGGAATCCTACGCCAACACCTAAAAAAGATTTCTCCATCTCCATCCTCCCCTTAACCAATTAAGACAGTACCGACAGCAATAACCTGTCCTACGGGCAAATCGGCTGGATCATTGCACGTCTGGGCTGTATCGCTGTTACGCGCTGCCATCTTACCGTTGATCTTGACGGTTGGGCTACCGATTTTAATGGTGGCTTTGTTGGCGGGAGGGTTCTGGAATGCCGTACCAGGAGGGGTCGGGATATGGGGCGGAGTGTTGTCTGCCGTGCTGTCCACGGTGGCGGCTGCCATCCCCATAATCTTGACATCTGCACTGAGGTTGCCGTTGATGATGCCAATAAAGGGGTGGGGAAGGGGAGTCGGAACTGGTGGTCCCGGCGGTGCTGGCACCATGATAATGTGGGTGTCGGTGGCAATAATTTGGTCGCCTTGTTTAGCTGCGGGTTGTCCCATAATGGATTTTAGATTTTAGATTTTAGATTTAAAACTAATTGAGGTTGATAGTTGCGCCTTTAAGATTCATGGTGGCGCTGGCTTTGATATCCATGCCTGCACCAGCTTCTATTTTGCTGTCGGCGGAAGACTTAATTTCGATTTTTTGTGCGTCTAGTTTGATCGTACCTTTAGTAGCAGAAATGGTAATGTCTTTGTCAGCAGTAATAGTAATTGTGTTATTAGATGTATCGAAAATTAGACTGTTATTGCCACTTTTATCGATAATCTCAATAGTTTCTTTGCCATCTTCATCATTGAGACGAATGGCATGACCGCTGCGAGATTTGATCAGCCGCAGGTTATTTTTCCCGTCGCTATTATTAGCTGGAGGTGCATCTTTGCCATTCCAAAGAACCCCCAAAACGTAAGGAAAACGCGGGTTTCCCTGCTCGAAACCTACCAGAACTTCATCATCTACTTCTGGGAGAAAGTAGATCCCTCTTTCTTTGCCGGCCATTGGGGCAGCAATTCTCGCCCAGTTGCTTTCATCTTCATCTTTATCGCTAAGCCAGGGAAATTTCAACTTGACTCGACCTAAGTTATCCGGGTCTTTATTGTTGGTAACTATACCTACGACCACTCCGAAAATACGACCGGCGATCGCTTCCCTAGTTTCCGTATCTACTGTCACCTCAAAGAGATTCATATTGCATTCCTCCGAATTGTAAAATAGGTGAAGTAACCGCGAGGTCCGTAGCGATGGCTGGCCGCGGTGACGTAATACAGTCCACTAAATCGCTGACCAATCCCATCGATCTCAATGACTTTACCGGCCCGCACTTGGGTATTACCCCGACAAATGCCTTGACCAGTAATCAATCCCAGTACCTCCCGATTAAATTGAGCTTTAGCAAATTGATCAGCTTCAGCTTGACTGGCAACGGGGCGATCGCTAATGCCTCCTATCCCCTCACCGAAGGCACTCTCACTAAGCTTGGCACCACTCGACTGTCCCCCCATCGTCGAGACTTCATCCCCTGCCTTAGCCTGTCCAAGAACTTTTTGCTTGTCCTTGGCACTCCAGCCGCGCACTGACACCTGGTTCACCTGTCCGAGAGAGGAGAGGCGGGGATAAAATTCCAGCAGGTTATCTTCCAGAGTCAGGGTTAAGACGGCGCTACTGGCATTCCCTACCGGACGGAACAAGAGGGTTTTGTCCTCTACTACTACCTCATACTGGAGCTGCCGCGCTCGTGCTTGCAAGAATTCCAGATCGGTCTGGTTAGCCTGCATAATATAGTCATGGGTGACTTGGCTATCTTCGGCTTTGGCAGTAAGTCCTCCTTCACTGGCAATTTGAGCGGCGATGTCGCTGTCTTTTTTCTGGAGGAAAGTACGAGTCTTGCGTCCTCTTTGTAGTCGGTGGCGGCGATCGTAACCGCGCACGATAAAGCTAGGCAGGCGATTGATCGTAAATTCTGGTTCTAATCCGGTAATTTCTCCCTTAATTAAGGTGGCCACTTGGCCCCCATAACCCAGTTTAACCTCTACTTCGGTACCAAGAGCAAAAAGAGCGTCATCGAGTAAGGAAATCTGACTATTCTGAGTTTCAAGTCCAGTCAGTTCCACTGTGAACATACTGGGTAGAGTCAGGTCATCCTCAACGGTGATGCTAATAACCTGAATTTCTGTCTCAATTGGCAGTGGTGAACCGCCAATTTTCAGAGCAAAACTCGGTAACAGCAAATTTGGCGTACTCGTTGTCGGCATTATCGATAATTCTCCTGATTTTAGATTTTAGATTAGTTTTTTCCCCGTTTTCTGTTCGCTGCCATATAACTCTGTCACCTGCCCAATTCCCAATTCATAATTCATAATTCATAATTCATCAACGTAGTTTCGGAATAATTAGAGGATTGCTCACTTTTAAATGGCGCGGATCGTCTAGATTATTTGCTTGGGCGATAATGCGCCAGAGATTGGGATCTCCATATACTTCCGCCGCTAGGCTGCTTAAAGTGTCTCCTCGCTTGACTAGGCGTGTCGTTTGTTCGGGATCAGTTTGTTTGAGGTCTTTTTCTCGATCAATCCATTCAGTAAAAGTCACTGTCAGCCTAGCGCGTAGGGGTTTGCCATCACTTTTGAAGAGGGTAAAGTTCTGCACCAAGTTAGTCACCACTCCAATAAAGGGAAACTCAGGAGGATCAAGGGGGTTTCCCCAAGACACTGTGCAAATTGGCGGTTGATTGGTATCCCGTTCAATGCGCGTCAGCTTGACAATTTTATTGGTGAGTTGGCGCACGTCATCTACTGGCTTACCCTCAACGGGTTCGGTCACGTCAAAAAACAGTTCTAAAACAAGGGTACGACTTCCTCCTCCCCCAAACTGCAAAACTGGTGCATTCAAATTTCTCTGGACGGTAGATTGCTCTCCTTTGGTGGCTGTTGAAGTACTAGCAGATACTTGCGAACTCCAAGTGACTGGTTTGGTAATTGAATAGGCAGTCGGATTGAATTGCACCGTAATTTCTGGCAGCTTAGACGGTGGTAGAGGTTTAATCTTTAATTTGGTAGGCGTTTCTAGTACCATTGGCTCATTCCTCGACGTTCACGTTCAACGGTTAACTGGCGAAACAGCAGACGGCTGACTTGTTCGGCGATGTCTGCAACATTAACTACCGGAGTCTGGTTTGGTGTCTGAGTGATCGCTGGTATAGCAGGATTTGATGGCACAGCTTCCATCTCGGAAGTCGTATTTGACATCTGGCGCAGGCTATTGGGACGATTAGGATTGACTGGAATACTGACTGACGGCAAAGAGGAGTCAGTATAGCCGTTGTTGGCGGCGGAGAAAACTGTCCTCGCTGGTTCACTGGTAGTTTTACGCCAAACCAGATTGGTCGGGACTGGGAGGTTTCCTGGAACCTCTCTAGAGGGAATTTCTGGGACGACGGCGATCGAAGTTGTTGCTAATTCGGAGTTAACGGCGGCAATATCTCTATTTGCTTGATTTCCTGACTGTTTTTGTCCTCCGATCGCCTCTCTGTGTATTGTACCTGAACCTGTTGTTAGTCGGTTAGATTCTTTATCTAGCGATTGTAAGCTTTGCCGCAGCAACAAGGGGGTTGCTGTGCTTAAATTGCTTACTTGAGGTTGTCCTAATTCCACTGAGGTAACTTTTGTTTCTCCTTCTGTTGACGCAACTATTGCCTCTGATTGGTCTAAAGTAGCTGCTGATTCTGAGTTAGAAGTGGGATTATTTATTCTTTCAGTAATTGTTCCCAAAGGTAAAGTAGATTCTCCCGAAGTGGCTGTTAAAGAATCTATCTTTTTTTCCTCAGATGTTTCGTCTGGCTGCTGCCAGTTTTTTCTGAATACTAAAGGGTTGGTTGTTGCTTCGTTACTAACTAAAGACTGTCCTTGTTCAATAGCAGTAACTTTTGTCTCTGGTTTGAGAGATATTTCTGCTGATTC
>NZ_SFBV01000303.1:0-16151 GCF_007095585.1 Microcystis sp. M_OC_Ca_00000000_C217Col | reverse complement strand
ATTTATGAAACCTCAGAGAATCCGACAGAAGGACTGCTATCTATCTCAGAATGGTTGGCAAAATCCTCCAGTGTTTTTACCAAGAGTTGTCAAACAATCCGAAACTGGTTTGGAGAAATAATTAGTTATTTCGAGCAAAGGACAACGAATGGGGTGGTCGAGGGAATCAACAATAAACTTAAACTAATAAAACGGCGAGGCTATGGCTTGAGAAACTTTCGGAATTTTTGGGTTAGAAGTATGTTGTCTTGGCATCTTGTCTGTTGATTTAGCATAAAGAGTAACGAAGAGCCATAGTTTTTTCATTATCTCACGCTTTGGTTGAGGAATTTTTGAGTATTTATACTTAGTTACTCTTTGCCCTTGTTTGTAACTTTTTATGTTACAAACTGAAGTGCGGAATGTAGGTTTTATCATCTGTGGACGACCAAACAATCCTATCAAGATCTGGGAGCAGATGATTACGAACAACAGTAAGTAGTCATGCAAAATTAATTACCTGCCCGATCGAGCTAAAACCCTTACGGGGCAATGATCGTCATGTGTAAATAATTTTGCCTAGGTACTTATCGTCAACGGGTCATCAACAATCTCTCGAAAAAGGCGCAATCCCTTGGCTTTCAACTGGTTGAGGCTTCCTCAGCCTGAGTTAAGTTTCTGGAGAGTTATCAGATGTGAGTTTTCAGTTGACTGATTACTGACTACTGTTCACTGTTCACTGAAAATATTTCCCAATTCCCCTAATCCCTATCCCCCATTCCCTAAGTTACAATCAAAAAACCAACCGCAGCAGCAAGACAAGAAAGCGCAATGATTCCTACCGTTATTGAAACCACAGGCCGGGGCGAACGCGCCTTCGATATCTACTCCCGACTACTCCGGGAAAGAATCGTCTTTTTGGGACAAGAAGTAACCAGCGACCTG
The DNA here is from genome assembly GCF_007095585.1 of Microcystis sp. M_OC_Ca_00000000_C217Col. Classification (NCBI taxonomy): domain Bacteria; kingdom Bacillati; phylum Cyanobacteriota; class Cyanophyceae; order Chroococcales; family Microcystaceae; genus Microcystis; species Microcystis sp. M_OC_Ca_00000000_C217Col. The sequence continues at coordinate 15,227 of NZ_SFBV01000303.1, read as the reverse complement.
GCTAACCTAATTGTCGCCCAATTACTCTTTCTAGAAGCAGAAGACCCCGAAAAAGATATTTACTTGTATATCAACTCCCCTGGGGGTTCCGTTTCGGCTGGATTAGGGATTTTTGACACCATGAATCAAATCCGTCCCGATGTCAGCACCATTTGTATTGGTTTAGCCGCCAGTATGGGGGCTTTTCTCCTCAGTGCCGGCAAACCGGGCAAAAGAATGAGCCTACCCAACTCGCGGATCATGATTCACCAACCCCTCGGCGGCGCCCAAGGTCAGGCCACCGATATCGAAATTCAGGCCAAAGAAATTCTCTATCTCAAACAATTACTCAATCAACACCTAGCTAGTCATACCGGTAAACCTCTCGACCTCATCGCCGAGGATACGGAAAGGGATTTCTTTATGTCCGCCGAAGAGGCTCTAGACTATGGTTTAATCGATCAAGTGATCGATCGCAGTCCTTCCGCTTCCAACCCTCCCCAGTAATAATCATGATCGGGTAGGCCCTGTCTACCCAAATTTTTGTAAATATTTAGTAAGCAGAAATTAATCATCGATCATCGTTATTAATCTTAAGTAACAGTGAAAAGTTCTAGCGGATTGGGTTAAGATCGAGACGTAACCCGAAAAAAATTGCAACAGGAATCGGTAGAAACACCCGGTGGGTTATTAACGGAAATTTTTTTACTGGCAATCCCTATGAACTATCATCCGCCCTCACAGCCCCTGCCCGCCCCCTGTATTATTGATTCTGGCGTGGTCATCGCTAAAGAAGATATGCGTCGTCTCCTCGATGATATCGGACGAGTTCGCTACATCCATAGTCTCGATGGGGTGATTCAGAGTGAAGGGGAGGGATGGATAGTGGAAGTTTTCGCCGATTATCAGCAAAGCACCCTAGTCGCTAACTACAGTCTTTATCTGAATACCTATAGCTTCGATTATCTGCGTTTAACCCGCTCTCCCGACGGTGAAACCTATTTTGATCTGGTCCAAGACAATCGGCAATTACGGCTGATTCCCCTGAGTAATCCACTGCAAGACCCCGATATGAAAGCCCGTCTCAATGCTGATACCCTCGAAGCCATGGTTACTCAGGTACTCTCCGCTAAGTGGGATGTGCAGTTTGAAGACGAAGACGACAACGATTGCCCCTTTTAGGCAGTGAGCAGAAATACTGGTTACTAATAACAAGGGCCGAATCTAAAACCTAATTGGTTAAGCTAAAAGCTTTGATGTGCTTAGTTTCTAACCTTCTTTTTAGGTAGGAGAATTGCCAGATTCTGTCTTTTACCTCTTGCCTTCAGAAGCTGATAACTGATAACTGATAACTGATAACTGATAACTGATAACTGATAACTGAAACAGTGGGATTTTCCTTTGAATTAATCGGCCAGTGTCCCCAAACTGGTGCGCGGGTTGGGGTTTGGCATACTCCCCACGGACCGGTAGAAACACCCCGTTTTATGCCCGTGGGAACTTTGGCCACGGTGAAAGGTTTGACCCCCGCTCAAATCGCCAGCACGGGAGCGCAAATGATTCTCGCTAATACCTATCACCTGCATCTGCAGCCGGGAGAAAGTATCATCGAGAAAGCGGGAGGTTTACACGAGTTTATGGCGTGGAACCAGCCAATATTAACAGATTCGGGTGGATTTCAGGTATTTAGCCTTAGTCAACTCCGGCAAATTAAAGAGTCGGGAGTCACCTTTCGATCGCCTCGGGACGGTAGAATAATCGAAATTACGCCGGAAAAATCGATTCAGATTCAAAATGCCCTCGGTGCTGATGTGATTATGGCCTTCGATGAATGTCCCCCCACGGGAGTCAGTCATGAGACCATGAAAGCATCCATAGAACGCACCTATCGCTGGTTAGAGCGCTGTCTGACGGCCCATCAACGACCTCAAGAACAGGCTTTATTCGCCATAGTACAAGGGGGAATTTATGAGGATTTACGGGCAGCGGCGGCGGAATCTTTAGTAAAACTCGATTTGCCTGGTTATGCTATCGGGGGCGTGAGTGTGGGGGAAGAAACGAGCCTAATTCATCGCATTGTCCAGATAACTGCCCCCTTACTCCCCGAAAATAAACCCCGTTACCTGATGGGAGTGGGAACCTATCGAGAAATGGCCAAGGCGATCGCTAGTGGCATAGATCTGTTTGATTGCGTCATTCCCACCCGTTTTGGTCGCCATGGCACGGCTTTGGTGCGGGGAGAGCGTTGGAACCTCAAAAATGCCCGTTTTAAGGAAGATTTCGCCCCTTTAGACGAGACTTGTCCCTGTTACACCTGTCAACACTTTAGCCGTGCCTATCTGAATCATTTAATTAAATCGGGGGAGATGTTGGGTTATATTCTCTTATCTCTGCACAATATCGCCGAATTAATCAGATTTACCCGTGAAATTCGTCAATCTATCCTAGGGGGGACTTTTGCCCAAGATTTTGCCCCTTGGCTTGAGGATGCCGTAGATGTTACCCCAACGTGATAAAATTTCAGCAAACGTTTGAAAATTTTCTTGTCAAGGTAGATAGAGAGATGGAAACTGCACTTTTGTTCGCCAAATTGCCAGAAGCATACCAAATTTTCGACCCCCTAGTCGATGTCTTGCCCCTGATTCCCCTATTTTTCCTCTTGCTGGCCTTTGTTTGGCAAGCATCCGTCGGTTTTAAATAAATCGACCCTTAATTATCAGTTATCAGTGAGCAGTTATCAGTTATCAGTGAGCAGTTATCAGTTATCAGTGAGCAGTTATCAGCTTCTGAAAGCAAGAGGCAAGAGGCAAGAGGCAAAAGACAGAATCTGACAATTCTCCTACCTAAAAAGAAGGTTAGAAACTAAGCACATCAAAGCTTTTAGCTTAACCAATTAGGTCTGAGATTCGGCCTTTGTTATCAGATTTGAGTTTTAAGTGAGTGGTATTAAGTGAGGAGTACGAAATGACATTAACACTGCTGTCTTTTCACTGTTTACTGATTACTGTTTACTGATTACTGAAAAAGCTTCCCAGATTAAAACAAAGTCCCGGTTAAATCAGCACCAGTTAAGTCCACATCTTCTAAAATTGCCCCGCGCAAATCAGCATAACTGAGATCCGCACCCCGGAAACTGGCCCCGGTGAGATCGGTGATAAATCCGTCTCTTTCGGGACTAGCACGAAAATTAACCCGGCAAAGTCGGCAATTAGCCAAATTAGCTCGATATAACAGGGAGCCGCTCAGATTAGCATAGTTGAGATCGGCTCCGCAAAAGTTAGTTTTGCCTAAGTCCGTGCGTTGGTCGGAAGTGGAGCGAAAATCGGCATCGATTAATAGGGCCTGCTGGAGATTAGCACTGTTGAGATTAACACCGTTTAAGACGGCTTTGGTTAAATAAGTGGCTTCTAAATTGGCTTCGATCAGATTAGCCCCGCTTAAGTCCGCATCTCGTAAACAAGCTCGATAAAAGTCCACTTGACTTAAATCTGCTCCCCAGAGAATCGCCTCACTTAAATCCGCTTCTCTCAGCATCGATCGCGCGAGGCGTATTTTTCCTAACCGGGCCTGTCGCAAATCTGCACGGCAAAAATTGACTCCTGGGAGGGAAATATTAGTTAAGTCGCCTTCCCGCAAATTAATCCCCCCAAAATCTCTTTCTCCCTCCCGATAACGTTGACAAAGTTCTTCTACGAGCATGGAAATTTTTCCTTATCATAATTGAGGCAAAATGTCAAGGATTTGGTGATTTTTATTTAGGGAGATGGAAAGCTGGCAGACTCTCGAATTCTCTGGCCCGTTGACGCATTTGCTGACTAATGCGATCGCAAACCACCTGACAGAGATCATAGATCACAGGGTCGGTAATTTGATAGTAAACGCTGACTCCTTGGGGTTGTCGCGAGATAATTCCCGCTTGGGTTAAAGCTTTCAGGTGTTTGGAGAGATTAGCCTGACCTAGTCCGGTCGCTTCAGCGATTTCTTTACCATTCATCGCGCCTAATTGCAAGCAACTGAGAATCTGTAGGCGACTGACTTCCGACAGGACTTTGAAATAGTCCGCCACCGAAGCGAGGACGAGGCTAGAGGTTTGGGGGGAGAAACTGTCTAACATGGGTAGGTAATAAAGTGACCAGTTAAAAAGGCTGACAATAGGTGATCGTTTAAAACTTTATAACTATTGACTACTATAGTTTAACTGGAAAGGTAACTAGAGTCTAGTCGGCAAACTCGATCGAGATTGGGTTATTCAGGAATCTACTGCTGCAAGAGTGCCGTCTAACTCCACCAACAGACTTTTTATCGCAAACCCTAACTATCACCGAGCATGGTAGTGATTAAGTTCCGGACAGTAGTGCTAGGATGGTTCTCTAAATTGCTTGGTAAAGCCCATTCTGAGTCAAGATAGGACATCTTCAGTAAATCTCTCACTTGTTTTGATTTAGCTTGTCCTGTACTTTGGGCAACCCCAAAAGCCTGATAAAGTTCTGTGGCCGAAATGTGGGGATTTTGAGTAGGATCGAAGAGAAAATTGACCATTCCTAGGGCGTGAGTAATGCCGGCAGCCCAGGAATTAGCCTTACCTTTTTCTAGGGGAGAGGGACGCTTACGAGCTAAAGTTGCGGTTAATTGGCGAATAAGTTGGGCGTATTCTTCATTAAGATATTGAGCGGCAAATTTATCGGTAATAGCGGTAATTTCTTGATATTTGGCCTGCATTGCCTTGGGAACATTTTCCGATTTAGGAACAGCTGGGGGCGTTTTTTTCGATGTTGCTGCCGCTTGCTGTTTGGCGCGTTGTTCAGCATTATATGTTTCTTGAAAAGCTGTTAAACCCTCCTGACTGGTGATATCAAAACCCTGCTGATGCGCTTGTAACAGGAGATTTTTCATAAAACCGCCACTGCTGGGATTGTTCATCAGTTGACCAAAGCGATCTCCTAATTGCTCTAAATATTTAATAATAGCCTTAGCCTGAGTTAATTTATATTCTCGTCCCAAAAATTGCCAAAAACTAATTAATTCAGGGATAGCATCTTCGGTTTCCGTCGGATCGAGGACAGTAATTTTGCGTGGTAAAATCTTCTCCATTAAGATCTGCACATCTGCCTTAGTCATGGTAGCCAGGGTATAACCTTCATAGAGATAGCCCAACTCGACAAAGGTAGCAATCCAACCACAACCTTCTTGTTTTTCTTGATAATAGGCTTCTCCCTCTGGCGAATTGATATATTCTTCGATCGCTCCAGTAATATAATCTTCTAATAAGGGTTCGGCTTCATCGTAGTCTAAATTATCTAATTGTCGGATATTAAAAGTCATAACTGTAGGTTTTCCTCCCAGGCTTTCCCTTAATTTTAGGAGATTAGCTGACCGACAGCCAAACTGACGCTAAAATAGTCTTTGCTGTCTGGGGTTGTTGCTTGCTCCTGACGGTGGTTGTAACCGGTAACTGAACATGACTTCGATTCGTCAACTGCATCAACAACTCGTCAATAAAGAAAAAACAGCCGTCGAAATCGCCACAGAATTTCTCGCTCGTATTCAAGTGATCGAACCACAAGTAAAAAGCTTTCTCCATTTAACCCCGGATTTAGCCCTCGCACAAGCCCAAAAAGTGGACGAGAAAATCGCCAGAGGTGAATCTCTGCATCCCTTGGCAGGTATTCCCATCGCATTAAAAGATAATCTCTGCACCAAGGGTATCCCCACCACCTGCGCTTCTCGGATTTTAGAGAATTTTGTCCCCCCCTACGAGTCCACCGTTACCCAAAAATTACGGGATTTAGGGGCAGTTATCGTCGGTAAAACCAATTTAGACGAGTTTGCCATGGGAAGTTCCACGGAAAACTCTGGTTATCACGTTACTGCTAATCCTTGGGATTTATCCCGGGTGCCGGGGGGATCTTCGGGGGGTTCGGCTGCGGCTGTGGCCGCTCAAGAATGCGTGGTCGCCCTAGGATCGGATACTGGGGGGTCAATCCGTCAACCGGCTTCGTTTTGTGGCGTTGTTGGGCTAAAACCGACCTATGGCTTGGTTTCTCGCTTTGGTTTGGTGGCTTACGCTTCTTCTCTCGATCAGATCGGTCCCTTTGGTCGTACCGTGGAAGATGCGGCGATTTTATTACAAGCGATCGCAGGTTACGATCCCCAAGATTCTACCAGTCTCAATCTGCCGATTCCCGACTATAGCCAATTCCTGAAAACCAGTTTAAAAGGGTTAAAAATTGGCGTAATTAAGGAAACTTTCGGGGAAGGGTTGGATCAGGTGGTTGCCGAGGCAGTTAATCAAGCTTTAGAGCAGTTAAAGGCCCTCGGTGCTACGATTAAAGAGATTTCCTGTCCCCGTTTCCGTTACGGATTGCCCACCTACTACATTATCGCCCCCTCGGAGGCATCGGCGAATTTAGCCCGCTACGATGGGGTTAAATACGGTATTCGGGAAGATGCCGATAGTTTGATTGATATGTACACTAAGACTCGCGCTCAGGGTTTTGGTGCGGAAGTTAAGCGCCGGATTATGTTGGGAACCTATACCCTCTCGGCGGGTTATTATGATGCTTATTACCTGAAAGCACAAAAAGTCAGGACTTTGATCAAAGAGGATTTCGATCGAGCTTTTCAATCGGTAGATGTGTTGGTTTCTCCCACTTCACCGACCACAGCTTTTAAAGCCGGGGAAAAAACGGCGGACCCTCTGAGTATGTATTTATCGGATTTAATGACTATTCCCGTCAATTTAGCTGGTTTACCCGGGTTAAGTCTTCCCTGCGGTTTTGATGGGCAAGGTTTGCCAATTGGTTTACAATTAGTCGGTAATGTGCTGCGCGAAGATCAATTATTCCACGTCGCCCACGCCTACGAACAGGCCACCGATTGGCACAAACGTCAACCATCTTTTACAAATTGATACAATTGCCGGTGGCTATCTTTTGCCGGTAGCCAAATAGTAGGGTGGGTTAGGCGATGACAAATGAGACAGTTAAGCAACTAATAAGGTATTCGCCATAACCCACCAATCTGTTGATTTTGATCCTAATACTGAATTGCTAGAATTTGGTATTGTATGTATCGGTGATTTCTCGGAAAGTTGATGTGTCTCTATGAATATATATCTAGATTTATTAAAGAGTGAGTTTCGACAATTTTGCTTAGAATATAGATATTATATTGATCAAATAGATAGTTGGTTTACGGAGGCGGGATTTGATAAATACGAGCCTCGTGCATCTACGCGCCTAGAGCAATTGAATGGATACTACTCAAAGATTGATTGGGAAAATCAAAACGATATTCAGAAATTTCTGAAAGTAATTGAATCAATACTTTTATACAAAAGTTATTATATTAAGGAAGAGCATAAGCAAACTTTAAGAGAAATTTGTAAAAAAAGTGGTTTGGAAGTTGATATTAATGGCTACACAATTCATTTAACCAAAAAACTAGGACATCAAAATATCAAAAATATTATTTTTGCCTCTAATTCTTTTAAACCAGAAATTATTTTTTCAGATTCACTTAGCAATGATATTGAAATTACGAAGTATAAAGAATCCTGTTTGATCTATGATAAGCCGATTCAAAGTCATGGATTATTATGGATAGAGTTAATTGATTGGTGGAAAGAGTATAAAAAAATTATTAGCTGGTCAAATTCAGAAGCGGCAGCTCCTCTTTACAAACGACTTAAAGAATCCTTGCAAAATAATGGAGTAGAATCTAGATTTTTTGACACTTACTATAACAACGAGCAATTATGTCGTCGTTGGGGTGAAAATTCGCCCGCTCTACTGCCACAAGTTTATTTACATTATGATCCCTATACTATCAAAGAACTCAAAAGATATAACAATGGGAGAAGATTGATAAGACAACGTATGGATTTTTTATTATTATTGCCAAAATCAAAAAGAATTGTTATCGAGATTGATGGTAAACAACATTATGCTGATGGAGAATATGCGAAGCCTCAGCTTTATGCAGAAATGGTAGCTGAAGATAGAAAGTTAAAATTGCTAGGTTATGAAGTTTATCGATTTGGAGCTTCTGAAATTATGCAAGAAACCTATGAGTGTATAGTAGTAGATTTTTTCCAAAAACTTTTTGATTTTTATGATATAAACCTTGATTTTTGAAGAATAAGAATAGGGTGGATTTGATGGTTCTTATAATTATAGCCTAAAGTAGGATTACGGAAGGGTCATGCTTGGTGCTGAGTTTAATTGCCTTCCATATATTGAAGTAAAACTTTGTTTATTAGGGTTTTACAGTTAATCATAGCACCAACCGCAAGAGCGATCGAGCAAGGAAAACAATTAATTCCACGGATTAGAGAAGAGTTGCCTAAGCTCAAACAACAGCAAGAACTTTTAGAATTGATAGAGACAATCTTGGTTTATAAGTTACCCCAAGTCAGTAGAAAGGAGATAGAAGCGATGTTTAGTTTAAGCGATTTAAAACAAACTAAAGTTTATCAGGAAGCTTTAGAGGAAGGTAGAGAGGAAGGTAGAGAGGAAGGCAGAGAGGAAGGTAGAGAGGAAGGTAGAGAGGAAGGCCGACAAGAAGGCGAATTAGCGGCAAAATTAGCCTCTATTCCTCGTTTATTGGCATTAGGATTAAACTTTGAACAGATAGCACAGGCTTTAGAATTAGATATCGAACAGGTTAGACAAGCAACTCAAAGGGAATAGGAAAGGTTCAAAGCGATCGCACTAAGGTTAGATAGCGTATCATGCTAAACGACTTTTGTGCTATAGCAGAGAGACTAGCTGTGTCATCATTAGACATCTCCGAAAACGCAGGGACAATTCATGAATTTTACTCCAAAAATGTAGGGACAATTCATGAATTGTCCCTACCAAGGGTTTCAGATTACGCATATTTAATTTTCGGAAATATCTATTCTCTATCATCTGGGATTATTGGCATATCTGTAATGATTTGATGGCAGGGAAAACAATTAATTGATAGAGACAATCTTGGTTTATAAGTTACCCCAAGTCAGTAGAAAGGAGATAGAAGCGATGTTTAGTTTAAGTGATTTAAAACAAACTAAAGTGTATCAGGAAGCTTTAGAAGAAGGTAGAGAAGAAGGTAGAGAGGAGGGCCGACAAGAAGGTGAATTAGCGGCAAAATTAGCCTCTATTCCTCGTTTATTGGCATTAGGATTAAACTTTGAACAGATAGCACAAGCTTTAGAATTATATATCGAACAGGTTAGACAAGCAACTCAAAGGGAATAGGAAAGGTTCAAAGCGATCGCACTAAGGTTAGATAGCGTATCATGCTAAACGACTTTTGTACTATAGCAGAGAGACTAGCTGTGTCATCATTAGACATCTCCGAAAACGCAGGGACAATTCATGAATTTTACTCCAAAAATGTAGGGACAATTCATGAATTGTCCCTACCAACGGTTTCAGATTACGCATATTTAATTTTCGGAAATATCTATTCTCTATCATCATTTCTTAAAACAATTATCCCATTTTTGTATATATCCGTAAATCCGCCAGTTGCTATACACGGACTACCGACTTGCCATTGATTATTAATTGGCATTACTTGTTTAAATATTGTCATAGATCCAGTGAGAGTATTAACTGGACTAGCTATTACTGCTTACTGCATGGCAACCAACAAAAATGTGGACAAAGCTTTAATCATATACAACTTCAAAACTAATACAAATATTCCACAACGCCTTATTGTATTTTTACTGAAAATTTTTTATAACATTTTTAAATTATGTACGTTATAACTATTAAGATTATTAAACTAATCTTAGTATTTTAGTATTAATTACTTTTTTGTTGGTGTTATAATATTTTTAACTTTATTTAAATAAAAGTCATGCAAAAAATACAAGTGATTCCAAGAAAAGGTAGTTCCAATTAATCTTAACCCCTAATAGGGATTGAAACTTGCAGGCAAAAATCAGCGATACTGATATTGAGATCACGATGGTGAATCCAGAAGAGATAAAGGAGACAGAAAATGGCTAACGAAACCGTCACTTATTCCCTAGAAGCAGTTCTGACAAGGATTGAGGGGAAAATTGACTCTCTGGAAAAACGGATCGATGACAGATTTGATCAGGTAGATAAGAGATTTGATAAGATAGAAGAACGGTTGACGAAAGTGAGATGCTCCCCAAAGACTCTCTGGGAAATGCAGTTAAATAATTGGATGGCGACCTAAAAATATGAGTGAATTAACTATTCGTCCAGCTAAAATTACTGGTGTCATCCCAGATTCGATCGCCGCCGAGGTGGGTTTTGAAATCGGGGATGCGCTCGTCTCTATCAATGGTAATCGTCCCCGGGACTTAATCGATTATCAATTTTTATGTGCCGATGAATTTTTAACCCTAGAAGTGCTTGATAGTCAGGGCAAAACTCATCAAGTAAAAATCGAAAAAGATTATCATGAAGACTTAGGTTTAGAGTTTGAAACTGCCCTTTTTGATGGCTTAATTCAGTGTAATAATAAATGTCCTTTTTGCTTTATAGATCAACAACCAGAGGGCAAAAGAGAAACTTTATACTATAAAGATGATGACTATCGCTTAAGTTTTCTCTATGGCAGTTATTTAACCTTAACTAATCTCACCTCAAAAGAATGGCAGCGGATCGAAAAGATGCGAATATCACCGCTTTTTGTGTCCGTTCATGCCACGGAACCCGATCTGAGGATTCGTCTCTTAAAAAATCCCCGCGCTGGTCAAATTTTAGACCATTTAAAATGGCTACAAGCCAGACAATTACAAATTCATGCCCAAGTGGTAGTTTGTCCCAATATTAATGATGGCATTCATCTCGAAAGAACCCTGTTAGATCTGGTTTCTTTTCATCGGGGGGATATTCCCTGTGTGGAGTCGGTTGCCGTAGTTCCCGTGGGATTAACCCGCTTTCGTCCCCAAGAAGATCAATTAATTCCCGTTAGCCAAGAAAAAGCGCGAGAAGTGATTGAACAAGTCCAAACTTTACAGAAACAATTTCGTCAAGAATTTGGCAGTAATGTGGTGTGGTTAGCCGATGAATGGTTTTTAATTGCCCGAGTCGATTTACCCCCTCAATCTCACTACGAAGACTATCCCCAAATCGGTAACGGAGTTGGCTCGATTCGTCAATTTATTAGGGATTTCCAGAAGACAGCCAAGAAGTTATTACCTGCTCAAATTACTCCATCTAGACGGTTAATATGGGTAGTGGGAAATGCGGTAGAACAAGCTTTTCAACCCCTAGTTCAACAGTTAAATAAGGTGCGGGGTTTAACCGTGGAATTAGTGACTTTAAATAGTGATTATTGGGGGCAGGAAATCACGGTTACGGGTTTATTAACCGGGCAAGATCTTCTCAAAGGATTACAAGGTAAAAATCTTGGGGATGGGGTTTTATTACCCTCCCTCATGCTCAAGCATGGGGAAGCGGTATTTTTAGATGATCTCACCCTAGAAACTGTTATTAATCAGTTAGGAGTCCCTATTTATCCAGTTCTGGGAGTGGAGGAATTAATTAAAACTTGTCTTACTCTCAATCCCTTCAACAAATCCTAATCTTGAGAATAGATAATTATCAGTAATCGGTGATCATATTTGAGTTTTTAGTGAGCGGTATTAGGTATTAGATATTAGGTATTAAGTAGAAAATTGCCGTTTTCTTGGCACTGATAACTGATAACTGATAACTGATAACTGTCTTAGCCGATTTCCACATTACCAGTCCCTTGAAACATCAGCCAAGAGAGGAAAAAATTAGCCACAAAAATCGCTAATAAAGAAGTTACCACAGCCGTGGTAGTAGATTGACCAACTCCTTTAGCACCGCCGGTGGTGGTTAAACCCCAACTGCAGCCGATAATAGCAATTAAAATCCCAAAAATAAGGGACTTGAACATAGAACTAATTAAATCCCATGTTTCCAGAAAATTTTGGGCTGATTGTAAGAATAGGGAATAGGAAATACCGTAAAGACTATCAGAAATCAATAAACCACCGAGTAATCCCGTGACTAAAGAGATAATAGTGAGCAGGGGTAACATTAAACTACAGGCAATCACCCGGGGAATGACCAAATAATCGATCGGATCGGTTTTTAAAATATATAAAGCGTCAATTTGTTCTGTTACTCGCATTGTACCAATTTCGGCGGCAAAAGCCGAGCCAACTCTCCCCGCCACCACCACCGCGGTTAAAACCGGGGCTAATTCCCTGGTTAAAGCCAAGGAAAGGACTCCCCCAACAAAACTACCCGCCCCAAAAAAAATAAATTCTCTGGCTACCTGAATAGTGAAAACCATACCCACAAAAGCAGCAGTAATTAGGGCAATTGTCAAGGATTCTGGTCCAACAATACTCATTTGTTCCAGAGTATTACGCCGGTGGATTTTGCCATTAAGAATATGTAAAAAAGTTTGTCCCGCTAATAAACCGGCAGCCCCCAAACGTTGGAACCATAAACTTAAACCACCGGCAGCATCACTTTTTCTTGGCATTTGTCGAGGGAATATCGCTAAAATCTAACTTATTATAGGCGAGAATTCCCTCTAATTATCCCTCGATTGTGGGGACTTGCTTTGATGCCACTCGATCGAGGGATAAGAAACTGTGGTTTTGCGCTGCTGGCAGGGGATAATAGAATTGTCTAGTAGCCGTCAGCTATCAACCCTGATTCTTTATCCATGCCAGATTTAGCGAAAATTATCCTGAGAAACCATAAAATTGATGCTGTTAAACGATTCCATCCTTGGATATTTTCCGGGGCGATTAAAGAGATGGAGGGAGAAGTCAAAGAGGGTGCTATCGTGGAGGTTTATAGCGATCGAGGCGAATATCTAGCCACTGGACTGTATAATCCTAGCAATATTGCCGTTAAAATTCTTTCTTTCCCAAAAGTCAGCGATATTGCTCAATTATTTCTCGAAAAATTCCAGAATGCCTATCAGCTGCGGCAACAAATCGGTTTAGTGGATAACCCGAAAACTAACTGTTATCGTTTAATTAACGCTGAAGGGGACGGTTTACCCAGCTTAATCGTCGATTGGTACAATGGCACGGCGGTTATTCAAGCTTATTCCCTAGCTTTATACCAACGTCTCGATCTGATTGTCGATTGCCTGAAAACTATCTACGCTGACAATTTACGGGCAGTTTACGATAAAAGTGCCGCAGTTTTGGCGAAAAGCGCCCATATCTCCGAGAATAAATACTTATTTGGTCAAAAAACCGGCGATGAGGTGTTAGAATCCGGCCATCGCTTTATTATTGATTGGGAAAAAGGACAAAAAACGGGATTTTTCCTCGATCAAAGGGAAAATAGAGCAATATTGACCCAATATTGCCAGAATAAACGGGTTTTAAACACTTTTTGTTACTCTGGCGGCTTTTCCGTCTATGCTATGCAAGCGGGGGCTGCCCTAGTCGATTCCGTTGATAGTTCTCACGGTGCGATCGATCTTACCGAAAAAAATATCGCCCTGAATAATCTCAGCGAAGTTCCCCATCAATCCTACAGCACCGATGTTTTTAACTTTCTGCGCGACTGTGAGGAGGATTACGATCTGATTGTTCTCGATCCCCCCGCTTTTGCCAAAAGTATCCAATCCCGTCATCAGGCGGTTATGGCTTATAAAAGATTAAATCACCAAGCTTTCCAGAAAATTCGCCCCCAAGGTATTATTTTCACCTTTTCCTGTTCCCAAGTGGTTAACGAAGAACATTTTCAGGGGGCTGTCATGGCGGCAGCCATTGAATCGGCTCGCCCAGTGCGAATTTTAGCACGTTTAAGCCAACCAGCCGACCATCCCACCAGTATCTATCACTCGGAAGGTTCCTACCTGAAAGGATTGGTTTTAGCGGTGGATTGATGGAAAATTAAACGATTACCATCGGGATCATAGATGTAGATTTCCAGACCGTGGGAAGCTTGGCTAATTTCTCCCCTAGCACCATAGCCGATTTCGCTCCAATGCTCAAGGGCTTTTTCGAGACTCTCCACCTCGAAACAAATGCTCATGCCACTGCCCCTAGAATCGCTAAATTCCTCTCTGTGGGACTCTTTAGGGCAAAAAAGACATAATTTAAGGTTAATCAGCCTAAATTCTGCATAAACGGCGGCAAGGTAGGGCTTTGGTTCCTGTTGCAACAGTTGACGATAAAACTGTACCGAGCGATCGAAATTACTCGTGCCTAGGGCAATAAAAGCCTCTGTGTAATTGAATGGACTATCGGGGGGGTTATTCATTGGGTTTGGGGATTAGGAGAGGGGAGCAAGTCCTGTGGGGGCGAAGCATTCGGGCATAACCTATCGCTGAAACCGTAGATTTCCTATCCGAGATATGCTTCTCGCCCCTACTTTTTCAGCATACCCTACCTAGGGCTGGCTGAATAAATCTAAAAACCTTGTTGGATAAGGCTTTTAGACTTTTTTCCCCTGAAAAAGTCCTGACCATTGGAGTGATCGGGGGTAAAATTCCTGGACTTTTTCCCTGAAAATTAGGTAACTGACTACCTCAAAATCGGTAAAACCCCACACCCCACACCCCACACCCCTTACAGGTGTAGGTTTATTACAAAGAGGTGAGTAGTCACACACAAGAGTGAGAAAATCAAGCTAGAGATTCAGAGGAGCATCGTGAAAGACAATGCTAAACAACAAATATCTCAAGCAGTGGTCGTGCATAGTTTCAGAGCATCTACCTCATTTGTCAATACCGCAAGCTATCGGATTGGCGACTTGGAGTTTTGGCATGGTCATGACCAAATCGAGCAGCTTGACTCAGGTGTCGAGATTTATTGGCGCAGTCAACGAGGAAAAACCTAACACGGTCAGGCAGAGGCTGAAAGAATGGTATGAGGAAGGGAAGGCGAAAAAAGGGGAAAAGCGCAGCACTCTTGAGGTAAGCAGTTGTTTTGCACCTTTGTTAATGTGGGTAATTAGTTTATTGCCTGTAAGTATAGAAAAAATGGCCTTAGCACTGGATGCCACCACTATTGGCAATAAATTCGTAGTTTTGTCGATTAATGTCTTGCTGGCGGGCTGTGGGATTCCCATAGCTTGGTGTATCGTCAAAGCCAATGAACCAGGAAGTGGTCAACCATACTGGCAAAAACTGATCAGACAGCTCAAAGAAGCAGTTCCTACTGGTTGGACTGTGATTGTGCCTGCCGACCGAGGCTTATAAGCGCCTTGGCTCTATCAAGTGATTGTCGAAGCCGGCTGGCATCCGTTTTTACGCATTAACCATCA
>NZ_SFBV01000302.1:0-5748 GCF_007095585.1 Microcystis sp. M_OC_Ca_00000000_C217Col | reverse complement strand
CACAAATATGATTTTGTTTACCTTGTTTATTGATGCCATTTTTACGGATATGGGTAGATTTACATTCAGGGCATTGCATTTTGATTTCCTCCATTCATATCTCTATTATGCAACGCCGACAATTTTTTATATATAGCTAAACCCTCTCCCCTCACCAGTTTAGGCTTAGGTTAAGAAAAGTTAAATTTATCGGCTAAAAGCTGTCGAGTACCCTTATACCGAATCAGTGATCAGTTAAGCTGTTGACTATCTAGAGTTTGCTGAATAAATGTGAAATGTAGGCAAGGTAAGGGTTTTGTGGCTTTTCTTGCGAAACAGGTGCAAGATTTTGAAAGAATCGTGGTTCAAAACCTTGCATCTTCATCGGCCCGTGTCCTGTAGGGGCGAAGCATTCGGGCAATAACCTATCGGTGAAACCGGAGATTTTCTATCCGAATGCTTCGCCCGTACTTTTTGCCGCAAACCCTATCTAAATTACTGGTTAAGACTGCACCGCAGTGCCAGAGTTGGCAGCAGGGAAAGAAAGTTCGATCATTTGTACTTAATTTTCCCCTACGCGTTTTAAAATCAGTACAGATGATCAGTGATCAGATTTGAGTTTTCAGTTTACCGTTTACTGGACGGCTACGCCGTGCCTTTGGCAACACTGAAAAAAGTTTCCCGCTTAAGCTAATAAATGGGGAATAAAAATAAAAGCCGCTACGAGTAAAGCGGCGATCGAGGCGATTAAAACGGCACCAGCGGCACAATCTTTCGCTATTTTGGCTAAATCATGGTAGGATTGCCCCACCGTCAGATCTACCACTGATTCTAGGGCAGTGTTAATTAATTCTAAGACCATCACCAGAGCGCAGGTAAGGGTGACAATCGCCATTTCCATGGCATCAACCCGCAAAAATAAGCCCCAACTAACCGCTACTAGGGTAATCAGGGTGTGAATGCGAAAATTTCTTTGACTAACAAAAGCATAACGGACTCCGGCCCAAGCGTAGCGAAAACTGACTAACAGATTCGAGGCGACTTGCCAAGCGTATTCTCTTTGACTGGGATTGTTGCCCTCACTCACCTGTCCCGATCGAGGGATAAAATTATTGTTGAGATAGGGATTAGGTATGCTGGCAGATTGGTTGGCTTGATGATAATTTGTCTTCATATTCCTCAATAATGCTTGACAAAAATAACTAACTATGTATCGGCATTTCGACGGTTTTTAACAAAGTTTCCTGTAAAGATAGCATTTCCAAGAGACTTGTTTCATCGGGATGATCCCAACCCAAGAGATGTAAACAAGCGTGGGCAGTTAACCAGGCCAATTCTCGCGCCAAAGAATGATTTTGTGTTAAAGCCTGTTGTTGTGCTGTCTGGACAGAGATGATAATATCCCCCAAATATAAAGGTTCTGTCTCTAAAATGCCCTCATCCACTGGTAAATCCACTTCCAGAGCGGCAAAAGCGAGAACATCCGTCGGTTGATCTTTGTGGCGATATTGGCAATTATAGTCCTGAATTTCTCGATCGTCTGTTAAACGCAAACTTAGTTCATAACCGGCGGCAACGGGGAGATAATCCGATAGATAGCCTAACCATGTCTCCAACCAATAGTGCCAAGTTTCCCCATCCACAGGACTATTTCCGGGATCAAAATAATTATCCTGTAGGCATAAATCCACCAGTAGGGGCAAAGTCTCACTCACCAGATTTCACCCTAGGGACGCGTCAGATAGGAAATACCGACAAAAAAGGCCAGTAAGGCTGCCGTGGTCAAAAAAAAGTGTTTTAACGAGACGCCTTTTTTCTTGACCATATTCCGCATCGCCAGCTTGACGTAACTGGGTTGCGCTTCGGTGGCGGTTTCTACTGCGGGGTCAGTGGTGCTAACAGGTTCAGTCATCAGTAATTCCCCAGACAAAGATTGATCGCTATAAGTGTAACAGATTATTAAAAAAGTGCAAAAAAAATTCAATTATGGGAAAAATTGTTACCCTTCCGGAATAGTCAAAGTGGTCACTGCGTGCGCGTTGCGGGGGGTTTTGGGGTGTTAGGGTTTTAGTTCAATTTCCCCATTTCCCCACTTCCCCACTTCCCCACCTCCCCACTTCCCCACTTCCCCACCTCCCCAATTCCCCAATTCCCCACTTCCCCAATTCCCCACTTCCCCAGCAGTTAACCCATGTCTTCCCAAGATACCGAAAGCATCCAGACTATTTTTCAGAAAATTTGGGGCTATGATAGCTTTCGCTTTCCCCAACAGCAGATTATCGAGACAATTCTAGCGGCACAAGATGCCCTAATTGTCGTGCCCACGGGATTCGGTAAATCTATCTGTTTTCAACTGCCCGCTTTATTAAAAACCGGCTTAACCCTAGTGATTTCTCCCCTGGTTGCCCTAATGGAAAATCAGGTGGAGGAATTATTAGCCAAAAAACTACCCGTTGCCCTGATTCATAACGAAATCCCCCGACAACAGAGAAAGAAAACCTTAGCAGCGATCGCAGATCAAACCCTGCGACTTCTCTATCTTTCCCCAGAAACCCTCTTAAGTCCGCCCCTCTGGTCAAAATTAACCCTTCCCCACGTTAAAATTAACGCTCTCATCCTCGACGAGGCCCATTGTTTAACCCAGTGGGGCGATAATTTTCGTCCTGCCTACCGTCGTCTCGGTGCCGTCCGTCCCGCTCTTCTGCAATCAAAACCGGCCGGCAGCCAAATAGCGATCGCTGCTTTTACCGCCACCGCTAACCCCGCCACCCGTGAGACTCTCACCTGCGTCTTACAACTAGAAAAACCGCAGCTTTTCTTAATAAATCCTTACCGTCAAAACCTTGACTTAAGCACCAAAATATGTATTAGCCCCGGTTGTCGTCGTCATCAACTATTAAACTTCCTCACCGGTCAACCTCGACAATCCGGCCTGATCTATACTCGTTCCCGTCGCCATAGTGAAAATTTAGCGGCATGGTTGCAATCTCTCCACTATCGCACCAGTACCTATCATGCCGGTTTATCGCCCTTTCAGCGTCGGGAAATAGAACAAAATTGGCTGCGGGGGGATTTAACTTTTGTTGTCTGTACCTCAGCTTTTGGCATGGGTATCAATAAACCCGATGTGCGTTGGGTTGTCCACTACCAACCCCCGGCTTTACTATCGGAATACCTACAGGAAATCGGCCGCGGTGGTCGCGATGGGGGTAAAATGCAGGCTCTCACCTTAATTAGTGAACCGACGGGATGGTTAGATAATAGCGATAAAAACCAGCAAAAATTCTTTAACTCCCAACAGGAACGCCAATACCGACAAGCTTGGCAAATTTTAGCCCAAATTCCCCTAGAGGGCAAATTAGAGGCGATTAGTGCCGAATTTCCCGATGGTGCGCTCATTCTCTCCCTTTTACACAGTCTTGATCGCCTAGAATGGCTCGATCCTTTTCATTATCGGCTTATTTATCGCCATAATTCCGCCAAGATGACTTTTAAACCCAGAAATGAGATATTTCCCTACCTCTATACCCGTCGCTGTCGTTGGCACTTTCTCTTAAATGCCTTTGGTTTTCAGGAAAATGCCGATAATTTTCGCTGTGGTCATTGTGATAATTGTCGTCGCAATCGACCTCTGGTAAGCTAGGGAGCGCCAGAGCAGGGAGAGCAGAGCTTTTGTACTAAATTTTCCTGTCTTTTTTCCCCTCCTGTCTGGGATTCTCCTCACTTAAGGTCAGATTTTTGATTTTTGCAGGAGATCTATAGCGGTTTTCACAGAAGTTAGTCCCGATTGAATCTATCAAGGGATTTACCGTACCTTACCCGAAATAATAGTGAAATTTTGTGACAAAGTGCAGGCAGATACAAGAATCTTTGCTAGATTCCTAGAAGGATTCTGTGATAAGTTTCCTTAAAAGGAGATTGTTTGCAGTAAGCTAATCTGGCTAACACGCTTTTGAAAGTTGCGATATTGGTTTATGCAAAGAAAGTACATATACCCAGTTCTTGGTCTTTTTGTTGGTGCTATCGTCAATGTCATTTTCAATTTGATTGCAGCGGCTATTCAGCAACGAACTATTGGTGAAAAATTTAATGATCAAATGATTTTATGGATGATCGCATTCGCGGTTTTTGGTCTGTTAATTGGGTATTGGCTAAGTCTCAAGACAGGAAATACAAACGCTTCAGAGCAGAAAGGTGGCATCAAAGCTAAAGGTATAAGAAGCCGAAAAGGGCGATTTGTGGCAGATGAGAGAACTGGACAAGGTATTGATGCAGAAGATATTAGAGCCAGAGGTGACATCTCACTTACAAGCTCAAATAGCCATTTCAATCAGCCCCCCACAAATAAAAGCGGTTCATCAGAAGCAGGAGTGATAGACGCAAGAGCATTGAGCGCTGGTGGTAACATAGCAATCTTCAATGGCTCAGTACCATTAGGAGAGCAACTTGAGTATTTCCGAAATCAGCTAAATATTTCATCTCCACAGTTAAATGATTATGCTACAGCCGAGTTTCGATCATATTGGGATATGTGGAGAATACTTCAGCTATTACGTTTGGCTGGAAATGATTTGTGGAAACAAGCAACTCATGAGAATGTTTTGACTTTTTCTAGCCAACTAAGAGCAACGCTCGAAAAAGTTGAAGAAAGCGCAATCTTTTTTGATGAAATAGACTATGAAAAACTTAAAAATATTTTAAAAATATTTGGTGAATTTAGACTCGGAAAAATTCGACTTTTAGAGATACGTTCAGAAGGAGATCTGCGGTTTGTAGTCCCAGATATAGCAGAAGAACAAATTGACCGTAATCTGCGATATAAACATGAATATGAGGAGCTTTTGAATGAAATTCGTATATCATTTAGAAAAAAAATCTGTCGTTAGCAAGTGCGATCGCTAACGCAAGTGCGATCGCCAATATTGTAGGGTGCGTTCCTTAATGTGACTCCTATTGCTCCACCGATCGATTTTTGGGGAACGCACCATGCACATTTATTGAAGTTGTGATACCAAATCCTGTTATAATAAAACGAGATATAGGGTGCGTCCGACGCAGCCTTGACCTTTTTGAAAACACTTTCAATGATGTAGCTATGGACTGGGAAACTCGAATTACACTAAATCCCGATATTTTGGTGGGAAAACCTATCATTAAAGGAACAAGGATTGCGGTTGAATTTATCATCGATCTTCTCGCCCAAGGTTGGAGTATTGATGAAATTCTGCGAAACTACCCAGGTATTACAGTAGAAGATATTCAAGCTTGTCTTAGCTATGCTAGTGTAATGCTCAAATCTGAGAAAGTCTATGCTATTGCTGCTTAACTGATGCGTTTTCTAGCGAACGAAAATTTCCCCCTTGATGGGGTTGAAGCCCTACGACAAAATGGCCATGATGTCCTGTGGATTAGGGTGGAATCCCCCGGAATCTCGGACTGTGAAGTTTTAAGTCGCGCCCAAGCAGAAAATCGTATTCTCTTGACATTTGATAAAGATTTTGGAGAACTCGCCTTTCGTTCAAGGTTGCCGGCCAGTGTTGGTATTATTTTGTTTAGAATAAGAGTACCTTCTGCATCTGTAGTCGCGGGAGCATCTCATTTACGCAATGAGTAATTATACTTAGCCTAAAAGCCACTCTTAATCGTGTCTTGGAACGAAATAGAGGCTTTTAAAGACTGCGTACATGGAGAATTAAAACAAGAATTACCCTCGAAAAGCCTATTTTTCCACTAAGTATTTATGCTCATTGCAAAGGTGAGATGCTCCCT
>NZ_SFBV01000301.1:0-5248 GCF_007095585.1 Microcystis sp. M_OC_Ca_00000000_C217Col | reverse complement strand
AATTATTATACAATTTGAGTAGGAACTTGCAAGCCTTACCCAAAAGAACCCAGGAGGAGAGGAAATTTATTATGCGTTTAGCCCCTTTATACGAACAAGATAGAGAAGCAGCGATTCAACAAGGAGAAGCCAACCTAGTGCTACGCTTACTTAAACGACGTTTTGGTGAACTACCCCCGCATATCACTGAAACTATCCAAAAACTCTCAGTAGAAAAATTAGAAGACTTAGGAGAAGCATTACTAGACTTTGAGACTCAAGCTGACTTAATTAATTGGCTTAATCAAAACTAAAATATTCTGGAAATGCCATTTAAAACTCCTCTAATTGTTTTCTTGAAATATCGGAAAATTGAGAGCTTTATTGAACGGGGCAAGGTCTTGGAAATTAATCACATTATCTCCAGGAAAATCTGGCTTTGCTGATTTGAATTCTGAATCTTCTTGGGTGAGATTTTTAAAACCTAGACCAAAACTAACTTTTGGATAGGACACACATTTGGCATTCATAGCTTGATTCAAAAACGCCGAATAATCTTATACTACTCCTAAGCACTTTTTCTCTCTTGACAATGACCTTAAAAACTGATCACGGTAAAAGCCATCCCGTCGGGGCAACTGTCTTGGCCGATGGTGTCAACTTCTCACTATTTTCTAAGTATGCCACTGCCATAGAATTATTATTATTTGATGATGCCAATTCTCCGCAACCTAGTCAAATTATTCGTCTGAATCCCCAAGAAAATCGCACCTTTTTCTATTGGCATATTTTCGTTCACGGCATTGGAGCCGGTCAAGTGTATGCTTATCGAGTCTATGGTCCGGATAATCCGGCCCAGGGTCATCGCTTCGATCCTGATAAAGTAGTTCTCGATCCCTATGCGAAAGCGATTGTCGGTGCGGAAATTTATGATCGACAAGCTGCCAGCGAAAAAGGCGATAATTGTCATCGAGCTTTGCGGGGTCTGGTAGTGGATACGGGCCGCTACGATTGGGAAGATGACAAACCGCTACGCACTCCCTACTCTGCCAGTTTTATCTACGAGATGCACGTCGGTGGTTTTACCCGTAACCCGAATTCCGGCATTAGCGAGGAAAAAAGAGGTACTTTTGCGGGATTAATCGAAAAAATACCCTATTTGAAAAACCTAGGCATTACTGCCGTGGAATTGTTACCGATTCATTACTTTGATCCCGCTTCGGCCATGCCGGGGTTAACTAACTATTGGGGTTATAGCACGATCGGCTTTTTTGCGCCCCATGCCGGTTACAGTAGCGATCGCTCACCGTTCGGTCCTTTGAATGAATTTCGAGATCTGGTGAAAGCTTTACACAAAGCGGGGATCGAAGTGATTCTCGATGTGGTTTTCAATCATACCGCCGAGGGGGACGAAATCGGGCCGACTCTTTCCTTGAAAGGTATCGATAATCGCACCTACTACATCCTCGATGCAGAAGATAAAAGCATCTATAGCAACTATACCGGCTGTGGTAACACCCTCAAGGGCAGTCATCCGATTGTGGGCAAAATGATTCTCGATTGTTTGCGCTATTGGGTGTCGGAAATGCACGTCGATGGTTTTCGCTTTGACCTAGCGGCCGTATTATCGCGCAATGTGGACGGGGAACCGATCCTGCAAAAAGGTTATAACATGATCTGGGCGATCGAATCGGATCCGGTCTTAGCTGGGACAAAATTAATCGCCGAAGCTTGGGATGCGGCAGGATTGTATAGTGTCGGTCAATTTGTCGAATTTGCCGATTGGTTTTCCGAGTGGAATGGTCCTTTTCGGGATGATGTACGCGCTTTTGTCCGGGGAGATGCCGGCATAGTCAGCAAATTAGCGGCGCGGATTTTAGGAAGCCCCGACATATACCACAGACCCGATACCGATGTCAATAGAAGTATAAATTTTGTTACCTGTCACGACGGCTTTACCCTTAACGATCTAGTTTCCTACGACGAGAAACACAACGAGGCTAACGGCGAGGAGAATCGGGACGGTTGCAACGATAATTTTAGCTGGAATTGTGGGGTAGAAGGGGAAACCAATAACGAGAGGATTAAAACCCTGCGACTGCAACAAATAAAAAATCTCTTAACGATCCTGTTTATTTCCCAAGGAACACCTATGCTGTTGATGGGGGACGAAGTGCGACGCACCCAAAAGGGCAACAATAACGCCTATTGTCAGGATAACCAGTTAAGTTGGTTCGATTGGAGTGCGGTAGAGCAAGAGTTCGATCTTTGGTGTTTCGTAAGGAGACTGATCGATTTTAATAAAAAATTAGCTCTTTTCCGTCAGGAAAAATTGCTAGAAGTCACCTATACCAGTCTTGAACCCCATCTCAGTTGGCATGGCGTACAGTTGAGTAAACCCGATTGGTCGGAAGATTCCCACAGTTTAGCTTTTTCCCTGCGTCATCCCAAGGCGAACGAGTATTTACACATTATGCTCAACGCTTACTGGGAATCTCTCAACTTCCAGTTACCCCCCTTGGGACAAGGGGAAAAATGGCATCGCGTCATCGATACTGCTGGGCAATTGTCCGAGGCAGCCTGTGATTTAGATGCCGCCGCCGCTGTTGAATCGGAAACCTATCGGGTGCAGGCGCGTTCGGCGGTAGTTTTAATCGTTAAACCAGTATAACAAGAGGAGAGATATTGCCCGATCGAGCGATCTTGAATGCTTTAACTAATGAACAATGGCATCAATTCAATCGTCAAGTGGAAAAACGTTATTTATTTGCGGAGCAATAGCTGAAATGATGCGGCTTTCATTAGCGAAACGGGTATCGATTCTCTCTTTGTGTTTAATTGGTTTTTCCCTGCCTTCGACCACTTTCATTGTTTCACCGGTACAGGCGAACCTAGAACCGAATGCGATCGCTCTTGGTGATCCTGTTCGGGAAGAAAAGCAAGCTCGGCAGTTAGTAGAATGGTTGGGAACTAAACAATACGGTAAAGTTATTGCAGCTTTGTCACCCCAACTAAAACCCCTCTGGACTGCCGAAAAATTGCAAAAGGTCTGGGAAAGCCAGGTTACTGACAATACTGGACCGTTTAAGCGCATTGTCAAAACCAAGGTACTCGATGCTATCAATGCCAATTTGGTGATTGTCACCGTTGAATTTGAGAAACTCACTGAAGATGTGGTAATTACCTTTAACCGGTCCGGTCAGATAGTTGCCGCCGATTTTCCCGAATTTCGCAGTATTTCTGAGATTGGCGATGCTTTTGTCACGGCCTTGGCCAATAAAGACTACGGCCTGGCCCGAGGTTTTTTACATCCTCTCCTGAAAGCGGAAGTTTTCCCCACCAGAGTACAAGGCGCTTGGGAGAATTTACTCAAGCGTACCGGCCCCGTGCGTCGGATCGTGGGAACTCAGGTCAGAAGAGGTTCGGGTGCGGACGGTGTGGATCTGGTGTTGGTGACGATTCAATTTGAAAAACTGACGGATACCTTAATCCTCGTTTTTGATGATCAAAAGCAGATTGTCAACGTGGATTTCCCTTTAGGCAATTAGTAATCAGCCGAAATTACCCCGTAAATTGAGTTGGAGACGATAAGTTATGTTAGATAAAATCGAAGTTCCCATCGAAGCGATCGCAGCTAGGGAGATTCTAGACTCCCGCGGCCGTCCCACGATCGAAGCGGAAGTGCTATTAGAATCGGGGGCACTCGGTTTGGCCCAGGTTCCCAGTGGTGCTTCTACGGGTAGTTTTGAGGCCCACGAATTACGCGATGATGATCCCCAGCGTTACGGTGGTAAGGGTGTCCTGAAAGCGGTTCGCAATGTCCACGAAAAAATCGTCCCGGTTTTGGAGGGGATGAATGCTTTCGACCAAGCTAGTATCGATTTAGCGATGATCGATCGCGATGGCACGGCCAATAAACGAGAATTAGGGGCTAATGCTATCCTAGCCGTCTCTCTGGCTACGGCCAAAGCAGCGGCGGCGGATCTGGGATTGCCTCTCTATCGTTATCTCGGCGGTCCGATGGCCAATGTGCTACCCGTCCCGATGATGAACGTGATCAATGGTGGTTCTCACGCTGATAATAACGTCGATTTTCAGGAGTTTATGATCTTCCCCATCGGGGCCGATTCTTTTAAGGAGGGTTTGCGTTGGGGAGCGGAAGTATTCGCCGCTTTGGGTAAGGCCTTGCACGAACGCAAATTACTGACCGGTGTGGGCGATGAGGGCGGTTATGCTCCTAATTTGGCTTCAAATCAGGAAGCTTTGGATATTTTGATTGAATCGATCGAACGTGCTGGTTATAAACCGGGGTCGGAGGTGGCTTTGGCTATGGATGTGGCCGCCAGTGAATTCTATAAGGATGGTCAATACCTCTACGATGGTTCGGCCCATTCTCCCGCCGAAATGGTGGATTTTTTGGCCAGTTTAGTCGATCGCTATCCGATTGTTTCCATTGAAGACGGTTTACACGAGGAAGATTGGGATAACTGGAAATTATTGACCGATAAACTGGGGGCGCGGATTCAGTTGGTGGGCGATGATTTGATGGTGACTAATCCTATCCGTCTGCAAAAAGCGATCGATCTGGGTATTGCTAACTCGATCCTGATTAAGCTCAATCAGATCGGTTCTTTGACGGAAACCCTACAAACGATCGCCCTGGCTACCCGTCACGGTTATCGTTCTGTCATCAGTCATCGTTCTGGAGAAACGGAAGACACTACGATCGCAGATCTGGCGGTGGCTACTAATGCCGGACAGATTAAAACTGGTTCTCTCAGTCGCAGTGAACGGGTGGCTAAGTATAATCGCTTATTACGCATCGAAGCAGAATTAGGCGATCGGGCGGTGTACGCGCCGAAAGTCGGTTTGGGTCCAAAATTCTTGGCCTAAAATTTGCAAAAAGTCTTGCACTGATCGAAAAAGGGTGTTATACTAAAGAAACTGATAACTGATAACTGGTCACTGACTATTGTGGTACTTCGCTGAAACCCTTTTCGGCGAAGTATTTATTTTTGGCCTTTTTCTGCACGAAGGTATGATTTTGGGATCAAAGGTGTTATAGTAAAGGTACTGATAACTGATAACTGGTCACTGACTATTGTGGTACTTCGCTGGAACCTTTTTCGGCGAAGTATTTATTTAGGGTTTGCTGAAAAAGTACGGGCGAAGCATTCGGATAGAAAATCTCCGGTTTCACCGATAGGTTATTGCCCGAATGCTTCGCCCCTACAGGACGCGGGCCGATGAAGACGCGAGGTTTTGAACG
>NZ_SFBV01000300.1:0-5780 GCF_007095585.1 Microcystis sp. M_OC_Ca_00000000_C217Col | reverse complement strand
AAAGCTTATTAAAAGAATGAGTTATGGATTTACCAATTTTGAACATCTTCGACTTAAGCTGTTTGCTTGCTTTAATTCATAACAAAAATTAACACACGAAAACCAGAAGAGCCATATCTGGCTCTTCTAGGTTCTGTGTGATAAGTTTAACTTACATAGGATCGATCGATCTTTGTGTCCTCTGTGTCTCTGTGGTTCCCTCTACTCCCTCGCCAGCAGGACTGTATCTCAGAATACATTTTACCCACCAAATCCAAAAGAGCCCAAATCGTTCTTAAAAGTTTACTTTTATGTTGAGTTTTGAGGGCATTGCCGGCAAGAGAACTGGTCGTTTTTTTGGTCTAGATGCCTTTAATTTTAACCTAAAATTTACTTTTTCATAATTTTACCTTAACTAAAAATTGCTCAGTCAGGACCATTGGTAAATAGTTAGGGGTGGGGAATGTAAGATATGGATGTAAATATGTTCTCATCCCATCTGCATTGATCCGAGTAACTTCGTGCTTTATTGGTTATTACTCTGTCAAGACTCATGATTAAACGCCAAAATCTTGCTTTTTCTCGTTATTTAACCTCAGTTACTCCCTTAACCGTCCTGTCTACCTTAGTATTTCTAGGTGCTTGTGGACAGCAACCCCAACAACAAGGAAGCCAACAACCCAGACAACAGGGACTTGAAGTCAAATTTCTCGTGGGAAGCGACCTAGCCCAATTCTGTCAGCAAGCAGCCACGAAATTGAACCAAAGCCAACCCAAACTCGCTAGCGGTGAAGCCTTTTACCTCAGTTGCGAAGCTAAAGGAAGCGGCGATGTGGTCCAAACGATTCTCTCGCTGGCCCAACAGTACCAAAATGGAACTCTCAAAGCCGATGCGCCCGAATTTCCCACCCTTTTATCCGTCGATGGCGAAATTTATCAGAGTCAACTCATCTACCAGATGAACAAGCTATTTCCAGGACAAAATTACATCCCGGAAATTACCGACTCACCCCTGATCGCCTACAGTCCGATGGTTTTCATGACAAACGCTGACCTCGCCAAGGGTTTAGAAAAAGTAGAAGATCCCTTCGTCGCCCTAGCTAAATTGGACAACTACCGCCAACTCGATCCCAAAGCCCCACCCCTCCCCATCACTTACGTCCACACCGCGCCTACCCGTTCTAATTCTGGCTTACAAACCCTGGTGGCCCAATTTGCTGCTGTAGCAGGTAAGCGCCCGGAAGATCTGACTGTAGCTGACGTAGAAAAATATCAGGGACAAATTCAACAGATCCAGAGTAAAATCACTCGCTATGGTACTTCTACCGCTTCCCTTGCCCAATCTATGGTCGCCAACGGACCCTTTTGGGCTTCGGTAGCCTCAGTTTACGAGTCTTTGGTAATTGCTGCTAACAGCCAAGCTGGTTCCAATCAAACGCGCTATCAAGCCGTCTATCCCAAGGCTACTTTCAGTTCCAATATGCGGGCAATTTTAGCCAATGCGCCTTGGATAAGTGACCGAGAAAAAGAAGCTGCTGAAAAGGTAATTGAATTCATTCTTTTGCCCGAAACCCAACAAATTGCCGCAGATTTAGGACTGCGACCGGGTGTTCCAGGAGTAGCCTTGGGAAGCAAGTTTTCTGCTGAATTTGGCGTGAATCCTCAACCCACCTATGACTCTTACCGTTCGCCCCAACCAGAAGTAGTTGAAGCCATGCTTAAAAGCTGGCAAAATTATGCCAAGAAACCGTCGCAAGTAGCAGTAGTAATTGATACTTCTGGGTCGATGGAAGGGCAAAAACTGACATCAGTTAAGAATACTTTACTTAATTACGTTCAGAACCTGGGACCGAAGGAAAGAATTGCCCTAATTAGTTTCAATTCAGTTATTAACGAACCTGTGATTATAGAAGGAACTCCACAGGGGCGAGATCGCGGCATTGAATTTATTGGCCAACTGCGGTCCAGTGGTGGGACCAGACTTTATGATAGCGCCCTCTATGCCCGCAACTGGCTATCTCAAAATTTGCGGACTGATACTATTAATGCCGTGTTAATCTTAACTGATGGAGAAGATTCGGGGTCACAAATTAATCTGGATCAGTTGGAACAAGAGTTGCAAAAGAGTGGCTTTTCTTCCGATCAGCGAATTGCTTTCTTTACTATTGGTTATGGGAAAGAAGGAGAATTTAATCCCCAGGCTTTGCAAAAAATTGCCGAAGTTAACGGCGGTTACTATCGTCAAGGAGATCCAGCGACTATATCAACTGTGATGGGAGACTTGCAAGTAGAGTTTTAAGTAATGAATTATGAATTATGAATGGAATTCGGAGGTGGCTTCGCCGCCGAGTCAAGCGCGGGGCGGAATTCGGAGTTCCGAGGCGCATTTGTAAGTCAACCAAATGTAGAGACTGTGATTAATTCCTGAATTAATCTACTAAATCATCAACCATCAATCATCAACGGTTAACTAAAAATGAAAATTGCTAACCCTCTTTATTACCCTTTAGCCGTTTTAGCAGGCGGGATCGTTTTAGTTGTTGGTGTTCGCTTTTTGGGATTATCTAATACTGTTACTTTACCAACAGCATTGGCGGTAACTGTAGTCGGCGCAACCGCCTTGAAAGCTAGAGAACCAGATGGGGAGAAACGGGTCAAACAACAATTACAACAGGAACTGCAAGTTATTCAAGGTTCGGCTCAAAGTTTAGCAGGAAAGGCAGAAGTTCTGCGTCAAGAAGCTAACCAATTATTAAGCAGCAGTTCAGTGCAAATGGACTTATTAATCGCCGTACAGCAAGCTTGCGATAGTGCTATTGAACTTCCCCCAAAAATAGAACAAATTGCTCAACGTTTGCCAGAAAGTGAATCCTTATTGTCAATCAATGAGTTACAACAGCAACTCTTGGAAGTTAAAAGTAAAATTCGTTCGAGTTTCGGTGTATCTCGTAAACAATTAGAACAGTTGCAAGCCAGTTTAGAACGGAATATTGAATTAGCACAACAAGGACAAGATACTCGTCAAGCAAAATTAACTAGCTTGTACACTGTGATTCAAGACTCGGCTGGGGTTCTGCAACAATTACAAAATAAATTGCGGACGGCTGACTTGACTAATTCGGAAGAACTTATAGAGTTAAGAAATTTGAGTGAAGAATTGAGTGGCTTTCAAGAAAATATTGATTTTATCATTTCTTGAACCTGACTAATCAATCAACTAAACTGGAAAAATCAACACCACAATACTACCCTGGAGATTGACGATTAATGAACTTCTTAAAAACAGTTGCTTTATTAGCGTTATTAAGCAGCATCTTAGTTCTGACGGCTTATCTACTCATCGGCGGGATAATTGGTGCAGTTATCGGCTTAATCGTTGCTGCTGTAATTAACTTTAGTCTCTGGTTCTATTCCGACCAAGTTGTTTTAGCCGCTTTTGATGTTCGTCCTGCCAATTCTCAAGAAGAAGCTATACTCAAACCCATAGTTGAAGTGCTGTGCTACAGGGCAAATTTACCAGAACCTAAACTGTATATCATTCCTACTTCTTCTCCTAATGCTTTTGCTACTGGAAGGAATCCCCAACGGGGTGTTGTCTGCATTACAGAAGGGTTGATGAAACTGCTTCCTGAAGACGAATTAGAAGCCGTTATCGCCCACGAACTTAGCCACATTAAACACGGTGATGCCCTTACTGCTACAGTTGCTGTCACTATTTCTGTAGCAATTTCTCTCCTCACGGAAACAGGAATGACGGGAATGTTTGCCATGTTTAACTACCGCAACGCCAATCCCATCCGCCTAGCCGCCTTATTCCCTACCTTGCTACTTGCGCCCCTTACGGCTACCTTAACTCAATTAGCCATATCTCGAACGAGAGAGTATGCTGCTGATGCAGGTTCAGCAAGTTTAACCGGAAATCCTCGCGCCCTCGCTAACGCCTTAGAAAAATTAGAAAATAACAGCCAACAGCAGTCAATATCCACAGAAGAAAACCCAGCGTTAGCTCCCCTTCTAATTATTAATCCCTTCAAGGGTAAACTTGTCAATCGCTTATTTGCCACCCATCCTCCCACTAACAACCGCATTCAAGAATTACTCGCCATGCAACCAGGACTCTTAACGCCTCCCACTAGGAGAAACAGCCCTCAATCGAAACGCAGACGGGCAATAATTTCGGCTGCGATCGCCCTAATTGCTTTCGCTTTAGCTTATGCACCTCTTCCTGGCGTGCAGCAAAACCTTACCATCGTCAGTGGGACGGAACTTCAAGAACCATTGGCAGTCCTAGAGCCACAATTCGAGGCATCTCATCCCAACATTAACTTAGAACTGAAGTTTCAAGGCTCTCAGGACATAGTTAATAACTACATCGACCAGAAACATGACTTTACGCCTACTATCCTCATTCCAGCCAATGGGGAAATCTTAGAGGAGTTGCGCGATCGCCTGGCGGTACAGGGAGAAAGCAATCCCTTCTACGATACGCCCCAACCCATTGTCAAAACCTTCCTGGTGGGTATCGCTTGGCCCGAGAGAGGAAAGGTTATCTTCCCTGGGAGACGCTTTCAATGGCAAAGTGTAGAACGGGCCATGCAAAAGCGTAACTGGACTGCTATCGGCGGACAATCTACCTGGGGAAGCTTCGATTTTGTCATGACAGACCCTAGCCGTTCCAACAGTGGTCAGTTAACCTTAAGTTTGTGGTCCCAGTCCAATCTTGGCGGAAGTCCCCTAGCTGGTACTAACTTGAATGGGCCGGGAATTCAATCTTTGTTTGCTCTGATTAAGCGTTCCGTCTATCAGCCGCCCCTTTCGAGTGACATTCTCTTGCGGGAATTTATTGCTCGCGGCTCCAACGACGCTGATGTGGCGACTACCTACGAAAGTATCGCCCTCTATCGCTGGTCCCAAGCCCAAACTACCCAGGAAAAACCTTACCAAATCTACTATCTTGACCCGACTATTGAGACAGTAGCGACGGCCGCGATCGCACGGCGGGATGTGAATGAGGGACAAGCGAAAGCAGCCAGGGAGTTTGTCGCCTTTCTCAGACAGCCTTCCCAACAGGAAGTATTCGTCCGCTACGGGTTTCGCCCTGTGATAAGTGGCATAAATTTAGAATCAGTCTCCAACAGTCCCTGGAATCAGAATATTCCAGGTGTGCAGGTCAATCCTTCTGTACAATTTAGCCAGCCTCCTGATGCACAACTGAGGAAAGAAATTCAACGTTTATGGCAGCGAGTTAATTAATTTAAGTCGATCCTTGTACAGCAACATTTTTGAAGATTATCAACTACTAATAAATAATTAACTGAAAGTCCCTCCCATTATTGTTTCTATCGTTTGTTTTCGGATTTATGCAAGAGGTCTATACTCCCACCGTCAAGCTACGCTGTGACAGGGGATTCTTTCCATATCACTAACGCTCTTCTGGAACTTTCGGGAATCCCCGACCGAATCCAGATTCTGAAACCCTCGGTTGACAAGCGAACGCTAACTTTTTTTCTAATAAAAACTCAAATTTCGGGTTTCTGTTAGTTAGCGATAGCTTGAAGGCTTACCCCATAAGAGAGCTAGAGTTTAGATACTGTAAGACTTTTGCCAGAGTCCCTCCAAGAGCGTTAACGCTCTTGGAGGGACTCTAGGCAGAAGAGAAATAGGAATTGCGTGGAAAAACCTGCTCTTCGTTACTCTTTATGCTAAATCAACAGACAAGATGCCAAGATAACATACTTCTAACCCAAAAATTACGAAAGTTTCTCAAGCCATAGGCTCTCCGTTTTATTAGTTTAAGTTTA
>NZ_SFBV01000030.1:0-8908 GCF_007095585.1 Microcystis sp. M_OC_Ca_00000000_C217Col | reverse complement strand
GGATATTATGTTGGGGAAGTTCCTCAACTTCGGGGTTGTTACAGTCAAGGGGAAACGATTGATGAATTGATGAAGAATATCAGGGAAGTGATTGAACTTTGCTTGGAAGATGACAATCCGGAAGATGTATCGGAGTTTGTTGGAATTGAAAAGGTGTCTATCTGATGCGTACCGGTTCATCGGGGGAAAACTGTCGGGAAAGGATTACTCCTAAAAATTTTGCGCGATGCTGAACTGACACAAGAAGAATTTATTCGTCTGCTGTAATTCCCATCTTGATTTAAGCTTAATGTCCCCTGGCTAAATATAGTACAAAAAATCTGGCGTTGTCAGATCAGAAAAAGATGCAATGGTGATATTGTAGGGTTAATTGATGAATTAACCCTACTCTCTACTCGCGCTGAGAAATTAATTGAATGGAAACCCCCGCGTAGGCGGGAATACCTGTGCTACAACAGCTTACCCCTGGAGTTTACGCGATAAGGCACCCAATGAACCCACCGCTAACAGTCCTAAAATGGTACTAGGTTCGGGAGTGGTAGCGGGGGGAGGACTAACTGGAGTCACTTCGAGCGCGGACCATTGAATAAGATCTTCTAGATTAGTACCCAAATTTCCCGTAAAGGAAACAGTTTGTCCCGCAGCAACGGTAAATTGATTACTAAAATTTCTTAATCCGGCTGAAAAAGGCGAGGTTTCCACCGAACTTGAACTTCCATTGCTTAAGGTAAAGCTTTCATCACCCTCTAGCTGGTCAATATAACCAATAGTATAGGAGGTGAGTTGAACTGCACTAGAAAAGGTCAGGTTAAAGCTGGTAGTTGTCGCTCCCAAAAAAGCACCACCAACCAATACAGAAACACCATCACCATCCGCATGAAAATAACCTAGTGTCTGGTTATTGGATAGAGTCAAGGTGATACCATCAACCGTTTTAGTGATAGTGGATTGGTTGTTATCACCTGCACCGAAGGTAAAAACGGCAGCCTGAGCAGAGTTATTGATGGTCAAGGCGAGAGGGACAAGGGTAACACCGAGTCCAAAGGTGGCCAATTTGGCAATATTCAAGATATTCATTGTTTTATGGACAATTAAATAGATAAAGTGAGAATATTCTACCCCCCCCCGCATTTTGTCAATATATCTTTTTTTTTGACCTAAATACCCGACATTTTAGGTAATTTCATTTAGGTGGGTACTTCAATTTTACCCTGTCCAGCTAATCCAAAAGCGGCGTGAACCACTTGTAGGGCCCTGACTCCATCTTCCTGATTCACCACACAACTGATTTTTATATCAGAAGTAGCAATCATCAAAATATTAATTTTCTCCTTTGCTAAAGCTTCAAAAAAGCGTGCTGCTACCCCCGGTTGTCCTTCCATTCCTGAACCAACAATGCTCACTTTCGCCACATCATTATTAACCACCACTTCCTGTAAACCCAAACTTTCCGATAGTTCTAAAAGGATTTTTTGGGCGGAATTAGCATCAGCTTGGGGTAAAGTAAAAGCGATATCCCGTCGGGGAATACCATCGACAATGCGACAGCGTTGGGATTGAATAATCATATCAACACTGACATTTTTTGCCGCTAAAACCGAGAAAATTCTCGCCGCCATCCCCGGGCGATCGGGGACGTTACGAATGGCCATTTGGGCCTGATTATTATCTAGGGCCACTCCCCTGACTGGGACTAAATTTTTAGGGATTTCGCGATTAGCAACTTTAGCAGAATACTCCACTTGAAAAGCATCACAAAGGACTTTAATTGCTTTTTCTCCGTCCGCTTCATCGATGACACAACTGACTTTTACTTCAGAAGTGGAGATCATTTCGATATTAATTGCCGCTGCGGCCAAAGTGCTAAATATTTGGGCGGCAATTCCCGGCCGGCCGATCATACCAGCGCCGGTAATGGCGATTTTAGCAGCCCCGGATTCGATAATCACTTCCGCTTCCTCTGTATTAGTGGGATGGGAACGTAAAACCGGCGCGATCGCTTCGGCCACGGATTGGGCTTTTTTTAAGGCATTTCCCATCACCGTAAAGGCGATATCGTTGCTGTCACCCTCGTGAATCGATTGAATAATTAAATCCACGTCCACCTGTTGATGGGCAATTTCCCCGAATAAACGGGCAGCGATACCCGGACGATCCGGAACCCGTAAAAGGGCGATTTTCGCCTGATTGCCCTCAAATTCCACCGCATCCACTGCTTTTGTCAATTCCAATCCTTGCAGGGTGCGCGGTTTCGGTGCCGGGGATGTCACCCAAGTACCCGGATCCTCTGTCCAACTGGAGCGGACAACCAAGGGAACCCCGAAGTTTTTGGCGATTTCCACCGCTCGCGGGTGGAGAACTTTCGCCCCTAAACTGGCTAATTCGAGCATCTCATCGCAGGTAATTTCGTCCAAAAGACGCGCTTCGGGGACTAAACGGGGGTCAGTGGTGAGAATACCGGGTACATCGGTGTAAATTTCGCAAAAATCGGCTTTTAAGGCGGCCGCTAGGGCCACGGCCGAGGTATCGGAACCACCGCGCCCTAGGGTGGTAATCTCTAATTGATCACTATCGCTGACACCTTGAAAACCGGCGACCACAACTACTTTACCCTCCGATAGATGACGGGAAAGGCGATCGGTTTTAATTTCTAAAATACGGGCGCGACTATGTTCGGATTCCGTGACAATTCCCACTTGAGCGCCGGTTAGGGAGATGGCCGGTTGTCCGATTTCCTCTAGGGCCATACTCATCAAGGCGATTGTTACCTGTTCCCCCGTGGATAATAACATATCCATCTCCCGGCGCGAGGGTTCGGCGGCGATTTGTTTGGCTAAATTGACCAATCCATCGGTGGTTTTCCCCATGGCAGAAACGACCACCACCACGGTGTTTCCTGCTATTACCGTATTTTTGACCCGTTGAGCGACCGATTGAATGCGTTCCACGGAACCTACCGATGTACCACCGTATTTTTGGACAATTACAGCCATAGTTGTCAGCACTAGAGACTTTCTATACTTTGTTCAATCTCCAACTTATCAAACTTCCTTAACGATAAGTGGTTTTGGTTAACATTCCTTATGTTTTATCAAATGCCGACTATCCAAATTAATCCTTAAGACTGCAGCGGAGAAGGGAGCGCCAGAGCTAGGTTGAGGTAGTCCGAGCATTTGTACTAAAATACCCCTACTCAGTTTAAATCCAGTACACTTATGCTATTAATAATATTTTGGCTCTCTTAGGTTTGGTGGGTATTATGAAAGATATTTTAATGTTAGATACAGTAACAATTATCAATTCTGATCCCCCCGCCTATCGGCACCCCCCTTAAGTAGTCATGCAAAATAAATTTTCTAGTGAAGACAGGCAAGAGGCAATAGGCAAGAGGCAAAAGCTTTATCGAAATGTGTAATTAATTTTGCTTAGGTACTTATCAAGGGGGGCAGGGGGGATCGAGCCTAAAATCCATTTTTAATTTAATTATAACCAGCTACTTAGATACAGTAAAAATTATCAATTCTGATCCCCCCGCCTATCGGCACCCCCCTTATCAAGGGGGGCAGGGGGGATCGAATCTTTAAGGGCAGCAAATAGATAATTAGCTAAAGTTACTCCATCTACTCCTAATTCCGTCCTTTCTTGGGCTGCTAAAATGCCGGCCTGAGCGTGTAAATAAGCCGCTAATGCGGTTGCTTCTGGGGAATTATCCGGCATTTGGGTTAAAAATCCGCCGATTAATCCTGTTAGGACATCACCGCTACCACCTCGCGCTAGAGCAGAGGTACTTTCGGGGATTATATACATTTTACCTTCCGGGGAGGCGATTATAGTTCTGGCTCCTTTTAATAAGATAATTGCACCACTTTGTTGAGATGCTTCTTGAGCGATATTAATCCTATCTTGAGAATCTGATAAGTTAGGAAATAAGCGTTTAAATTCTCCCCAATGAGGCGTTAAAATTGTCTTATTCTGGCGAGATGATAATTTTTCTATACCCAATTGAGCCAAAATATTTAAAGCATCGGCATCGAGTATAATCGGCTTATCACTATCTAAAACCTGTTCGATAATAGCGGGATTTTCTGTGGTTAATCCAGGACCACAGGCGAGGACATGATAATTATTTAATTCTAGGGGAAGTTCGGCAATAGCTCCCGTGGCAGTTTCGGGACAATCGATAATTAATGCTTCTGGTAAATGACTAATTAATAAAGATTTAAGGGCAGCAGGAACAGCAATAGAAAGCATTCCCACACCACTACCTCGCGCTCCTAATCCGGCGAGAATTGCCCCCCCTGCATAACGACGAGAACCACAGATAATTAATAAATGTCCCTGCTGATATTTATGGGTAAGGAGAGGACGGGGTAAAGGTAAATAAGGGCGAATTAGAGCGGGATTAACCCTCAGAATTGGGGGTGAATCTTGTAAAATTGTTTCTAGGTCAAGGGGACTAATTCCTATGTCAATTAACTCCACTTTGCCTAGATAGGGTAAGGCCAAATCTTGGAAAAAAGCTCGCTTCCAGAGTCCCAAACAAAAGGTATGAGTGGCTTTAATTGCCGTGCCTAAAACCTCTCCGGTGTCGGTGTGAATTCCCGAAGCAATATCGATACTAATTATCGGTTTTTGCCAACCATTAATTTTATCGACTAATTGGGCAATATCTGCCGATAAAGTCCTTTCTAAACCAAAACCGAAAAGACCATCGATAATTAACTGACAATCCTCCAAAGATTCTAAAGTTTTCTGAAAAATTAAGCCCAAATGCTTGACATAATTCGCCTGTTGTGCTGTTAAATCCTTGAGTTTGGCGATCGGACAAAAAAGAGATACTTGATAACCAGCGAGATGTAATTCTCTAGCAATCACGAGAGCGTCGCCGCCATTATGACCAGGGCCAACGATAACACCGATTTTGGGGAAATCAGCCAAAGAATAGGACTTTTTAAACTTTTGTGCCGTTAACAGGGCTGCCTTTTCCATCAAAGCAGCCACAGGCATACCGGAGGCAAAAATCGCCCCTTCAATGCGACGCATCTGCTCGCTATTAACCACGTTGGAGCGATAATTGTAGCTCATTCGAGGGATAAATTGCCTGTTAACAGGTCTAGATCACTTTTTTTCGGATTACGTTCACCTGATTATCGATTACAAGCCTGACATCGCTTTATCCAAGTTAATTGCTAACCTTAAAACAGTTAGTAAGCTGTCAAGCATTTAAATTGCTTGTTGAGACGGGGCAAGAGGCAAGAGGCAATAGTAAAGGGATTGGGGGAAATTCAGCTAATCTAAGGATAGGCGGTTAAGATGCGTCTTAGCTTAGTCGCTTAATTAGGGTTTGCGGCAAAAAGTTTTTCGTGGGGGCCGGGTGTGGGGTGTGGGGTGTAGGGTTTTACCCATTTTCAGACGGTCAATTACCTAATTTTCAGGGAAAAAGTCCCAGAATTTTCGCCCCGATCACTCTCAGCTGGCACTTTTTGAGGACAAAAAAGTCTAAAAGTCTTATCCAACAAGGTTTTTAGATTTATTCAGCCAACCCTAATTACTAAATTATTTTATCATAAAGAGAAATCCTCTCTCAGGTAAGAGCGGTAGTATGGCTTACTCGACACAGCAGTTAATTGAAATCCTCGAGCGAGAAATGCACGCCACTTGCAAAGGGGAACGTCTGTTACTCTCCCCGGCGGAGCGCATTGATAATCCGGTGATTGCCAAGGCGATCAATCTAGAAAAGGCGGGCAAAGTCTTCGCCTATCAGGATTTTCGCCGCCAAGTTCACGATTATCAACAACAATATCAGGTTTCGGGCATTATCTGGCGTGTTTGTCAATGGGGCGATCGCACTCTCCGTTATCCCGAAATTCATAATCAATTAGTTGCCGTGGCGGGTGACAAGGAAATT
Source organism: Microcystis sp. M_OC_Ca_00000000_C217Col (assembly GCF_007095585.1). NCBI lineage: Bacteria > Bacillati > Cyanobacteriota > Cyanophyceae > Chroococcales > Microcystaceae > Microcystis > Microcystis sp. M_OC_Ca_00000000_C217Col. The sequence continues at coordinate 3,000 of NZ_SFBV01000030.1, read as the reverse complement.
CTCATGGCTGCCAAAGCCTCGGTTTTAGAGTTTTGGAACAGTATCACCCCTAATATGAATTTTTGGTGGGCGCTTAACTCCCGTCGTCCCATTTCTGCCGATTCTCTAGCCGAATTAGTCGCCCAGTCCGAATGGGCGGAATTAGATGTGGCGCGCACAGAATTATATCTCGGTCTCTGTTGGGGTAATCCTTTAGAACACCAGTATCAATGGGCGCAACCCTTTTCCGGTTGTCATCGTATTATCGCCGCCGTCGATGAACCTAGTTCGATTAAGGTATAAAGGCGATTGATGTCTTGGGGTGTGGGGGTGTGGGGTGTGGGGTGTGGGGTGTGGGGTGAATAAAGCTGCCTTCTGCCTTCTGCCTTCTGCCTTCTGCCTTCTGCCTTCTGCCTTCTGCCTTCTGCCTTCTGCCTTCTGCCTTCTGCCTTCTGCCTTCTGCCTCCTATTGTAAAGTTTTGTTAATTTTTCTGGGATTAGGGCGTTTTGTAAAAATAGATACAGAATTGTATGTTATATATATTAGTGGGTGATTAAAAAAGTTCGAAACACTATTTGCAGCTCGGAGGAAATGATTATGTCCACAGAACAACAAGCTCGCGCCTTAATGATGCGTCACCACCACGCCGTCAAAAATCGTCAACAATCGATGTTAGGGAGAAGTGCTTCTGAAATCGGTATTGACAATGACAATGGCTACGGGGAAACCGTTCAACGTCGCTTCTCGGCCGACTTTTCTTCACAAACTTACGATCGCTCTGGTGTTACTCTCAGTTAGGGTCTGAGATTTCGCCAAAGTATCAGCTTTCAATCTTAGAATTAAGTGAACAATCAGCCCACACAAACCGAGATCGGAAGGTGTGGGCTTTCGGTTTTTAGAGATAGGGGTCAGTCCTGGGCCGATTACGGGGTTTCATCGGGATTTATGCCTAATTGCCGTAATTGCGCCGCTAAACGTTCCGCACGTTGACGTTCGCTTTCAGCCTGTTGATAGGCTGCCTGGGCGCGTTGACGTTCGATTTCAGCATTCTGACGTTCGATTTCGGCTAATTCCGCAGGTAGGAGAATTAAATTGCCGTCTAGGTCATAAAAACGTAGCCAAGGGGCTTCTTCTCGTTGGATGCTGCCCATCCAGACTCCTAACCATAATCCCAAACGTTGACACCATAACCAACCGCGCTGGTCGGGAATAATTTCTTGATAGCATTGATTTGGGTCTAAAGTCCAACCTTGCAGGGAAGTGGCATCAAAGGGATTATAAACGAAGTATTGGGAACAGCGAAAAGTCCGCTCATAGAGGTTTTTTTTGGTAGTTAAATCGATTTTTGCGGTGCTTTCTGACATTAATTCCACGATCACATCGGGATAACGTCCGTTTTCGTTCCAAACCACCCATCCTTGTCGTTTATAACTACCATCGATATCGAGGACAACGAAAAAATCGGGGCCACGAAAATCTTTATTAAAAACCCGCTCACGGCTAAAGTAAATAAACATATTACCGCCAACAAAAAAGTCTTCTCGATCCTGATAGGCTTGTTCGATAGAATCGATTAAGACATTCATGGCCTTGCGGTGACGGTGCGTTTCCAAAGGTTCTCCATCATCAAAAATCAAGTCTTCCGGGGGAATGGGTGGTTCTTGCCAATCGATAACTGGAGGAGTGAGGGGTTGAGTCATCGGGGTTACGTCCGGGATAGAGATGGTTTTATTTTATTTGCAAGACGAGGCGATATTTAGGTTGTCCGGTTCGCAATTTTTCCATGGCTTCATTCACCTGGGAGATAGGATAGGTTTCTGTCACCGGTTCAATGCCATGGCGAGAGGCAAATTCGATCATTTTATTAATGGTACTGGGACTACCCAAAGGACTGCCAGAAATCGATTTTTGACCCATAATCAAGGGAAAAGCATAGGTAGCCATGGGTTCAAGAACAGCCCCAACAATGTGCAGACGACCTTTGGGACGTAAACAGGCGATATAAAGACCCCAATCGAGATTAACGTTAACGGTAGAGATGATGAAATCGAAGTAATTTTGTACCGATTGCAAGGCTTCGGGGTCTCTGGAATTGATAAAATGAGTCGCACCTAGTTCTTTTGCTTCTGTTTCTTTGTCGGGACTGCTAGAAAAAGCGGTTACTTCGCAGCCCCAAGCTTTGAGGAATTTTAAGGCTATATGGCCCAATCCACCAATACCAATGACACCAACTCGGTCCGTGGGTTTAATATCAAATTGAACAATCGGATTAAAGACGGTAATGCCACCACAAAAAAGCGGGCCAGCTTTGGCCGCATCTAACTGGTCCGGTAAGGGAACTAACCAACTATGATGGGCCCGGACTCTTTCAGCAAAACCACCATGGCGACCGACGATAGTTCCTTCAGCAGTAGCACAAAGGTTTTGATCCCCTGACATACAGGTTTCACAGATGGAACAGGAACGGGAAAACCAACCAAGACCGACTCTTTGCCCTAATTTTAACTCTTTGACTTTAGCACCAAGAGCGGCGATCGTACCGACCACCTCATGACCGGGGACAAAGGGATAGGTGGTCAGTCCCCAATCGTTATCGAGCATACTTAGGTCACTGTGGCAGATGCCGCAATATTCCACCGCGATTTCTACATCTTCATCCGCTAATATACCCGGATCGTAGTCAAAAGGCTCTAGTTTTCCCCCTTTTTCTCGGGCAGCATAGGCTCTAATCATGATTAAGTCCTCTAGGATCGGTTTATTGGTTATCTTATCCTAAATTGCTCTGAGTATGGCTTGCACTAAATCCTGTTTACAAGGTATAGAGGAGTGGGAAGTGGAGAGAAGGGAACGGATTTGATCCTACCAGCGATCGCCAAATAGTCCCAAGGGTGATTTTTTGATGCTATACTTTGCACGGCTACAACTTGCATTTTTTACTCAAGGACAATAATATAGTTTAAGAGTCATAATTAGAAGCAAAGCACTCATTAAAAACATGATTAACCTAGAATTCACGGAAG